>NZ_JBHXJE010000032.1:0-73980 GCF_042723275.1 Streptomyces sp. NPDC058373
GTTTCTACTTCCGCCCCTCGCCCACGCCCAGCTCCCGGGCGATGAGCATGCGCTGGACCTCGCTGGTGCCCTCGCCGATCTCCAGGATCTTGGAGGCGACATCTGTTGGCAGCGTGTTCGCTCAATGGTGGAGGCTGACGCGCTGCAGCCTTGAACGTTGAGCCGGGCCAATCCGCGTTCCACCGGGTTCCTCCGGGGGGTTCGTCTCCCAGGATTCTCCCAAGGCTCCCTAGCTCCTCCAGGAGAGAGGCGGCCCCGGGAGGGCGAAGTCCGGGACTCCTTCGCTTAGTCGCCACCCGACGCCGACCGAGGCGTCGAGCGACTCCCGGACCAGGCGGCGTCCGGCGGCGCTCAGCGCACCACCGGACGCCAGGTCCGGGTGGACATACATCACCGCCTGCGTCCGCCGTCGATCCGTCCATGCAAGGATGCCGCCGGGCAGCCGGGCCTCTACGAGATGTACGTCCATGCCTCTTCCCCGTTCTTCAGCAGTGCCTTGTGCGTGTCAGCCCCAGCCGATGTCTCCGGCGGGCGTGGCGGTGGGGGACGGGGAGGGCGTGGGGTTCTTGCCCGGGGCACCCCAGCCGATGTCGTCGGCGGTGGCCGGCGAGGTGGGCGCCGGTTCGGCACTGGCGGTGGCGAGCGGGGTGATGGCGGCGGTGGCCGCGAGGGCGGCTGCGGCGAGGGCGATCCGGAGCTTCATGCTCATCCTCCACGGGACTATGACTCGAACACGTGCCCGAGTAACACGCGGTGAAGGAATCGTTGCATGTGGTTGAGGGGTGAACCAAGAGGCGCGGCGTGCCAGAATCGGCATGTGCGGGTTTCCGCACCGCCAACTCCCGGGGGTTGTACGGATGTTGAGTAAAGATTTGAGCCCTGAGCAGATTGCCACCTATCGGGCCATTGCCATCGGCAACCCGCCGGAAGCGGGCCCGGCCACCGAGCAGCTCGCCGAACTGGGCCTGATCGAGTGGCGCCCGCACGAGGAGACCTGGGTGGCGCACGACCCGCGAGCTACCGCCCGCGGACTCATGGGTGAGGCCCTCGAAGAGCTGGCGGAACTCGTCACCCGCATAAGGCGGGTTCCCGCCCTGGACGCCCTGGCCAGCGACTACGACCCGCACCGGATGTACGGCGGGCCCAGCAGCGAGTTCCTCGCCTCGCGCGCGGCGATGAACGACCGCATCGGCCAGGTCGCCGCCTCCACGTCGATCTCCATCATGACCGCACAGCCGGGCGAGCCAGCCGACCGCGACCCGCAGATCGTCGCCCTCGGCGTGCAGCGCACGATCGACGTCCTCCAGGCCGGCACCGAGGTGCGGGGCCTGTACAACAGCCTGGCGGCAGCCCACCCGCAGACGGCGGCCTCCATCGACGCCATGGTGGACGCAGGCTCGGCGGCCCGGACGATGTCGGGGAGCTTCCCGCGCATGATGATCTTCGACTCTCGGCATTTGTTCATCGACAACCACGTCGTCACCGGGGCCGAGGCAGACAGCGGCTGGCACGTCACCGACCGTGGCTCCGTCGCCTGGGCGGTGCACGTCTTCGACGCCCTGTGGAACCGTGCCGCACGCTGGTCGTCCGCCCCCGTGGGTGGCGCGACGACGGGCCGACAGCGGCAGATTCTGGTGGAGCTGGAGGCGGGCTACACCACGCAGCAGGCCGCCCGCAGGCTCGGCCTCGGCGAGCGCACCGTCACCGGCGAACTGTCCGCCCTCCGCTCCGCACTGGGCATGCGGACGCTGTATCAGGTGATGGTGTGGTGGGCGACCAGCCCGGACCGGGATCTCCCGTAGCACCTGCCCCCCTGTCTCTCGATCTCACCGACGAACCTCTGCGCCGCACAAGATCAAAGAAAGCAGCTGAGTAGCTGCTGACAGCAGCTTATGCAGCGCAGAGCGTTTGTCGAGTGCCACCTCATGATCATCCGACCTGGCTCCTCGACGAGCGCCGTGACCTCGGCGAGCGGATACGCCAGCGACGGATGTGGCGGAACCTGACGCAGGAGAAGCTCGCCGACGCCGCGGGCGTCTCCCGGGACACCGTCCAGCGGATCGAGCGCGGCACCTCAGACCCCCGGTACAGCCAGCTCGCCCGCATCGCCCGCGCTCTCGACATCCCGCTCGCCGAACTGCTGAGCTGACTCCGGCCGGGCGCCGGGGCCCCAGCTTGCACAGGGCCCCGGCGCCAAGGGGGGTGCGCTGACCTACCGCGTGCGGGTCACGATGAACGCGCGGCGGGGTGCGGGCTGCGGATCGCGGGACGTCGGCAGCTGGCTGCGCCTCCAGGCGGCAACGAGCTGCGCGTACCGCGGGTCAGTCCAGTCGGCCATGGTGGCTCCTCACATGCCGCAGACGGAGCAGCCCTGCATGCGCTGCTCGACGCAGTTGCCGTTGTCGTCGTAGATGTAGATGGTGACCTTGTAGCCGGAGCAGCCGTCGGCGCCGCACGGTGTCGTCTGGTCCTGCTGGTAGCCCATGAGTTCCTCCTGCTACGGGGACGGGGTGGTCCTGTGCTGGTTGAACTGGGCCCGGGTCGGCATCCAGTGCTGCCCGCAGCGGGGGCAGTACCAGCGCCAGTTGTCCGGGTCGTTGCGCAGGTGCGTCGTGTCCTTCCAGAGACGGCCGTGGATGTCGCTGTGGCACGACCGGTCCGGGCAGAGTGGCGGGACGGGGGGCTTGGGGCGGGCGGTGGTGAGCATCGGAGCCTCCGTGCGAGTTGAGGGTCGAAGGGGCTCAACGAAAAGGCGCCCGTTCCCGATGTGGATGCGACTCCGGGTGCACCCGTTCGAGTGGCGACCCGCCCTGATACTGCTCGCCGTCGGGCGGGTCGCCGGTCCGGCCGGTACGGGGGCGCCCGGCCGGAGTCTGGTCAGCCGCGGTCGCGTCTCCGGCGGCCGGGGCAGTCGAGGTGACGGATCACGTCAGGCCGGCCGACGGACATGGCGTCGGGCACGAGCCGGTCGTACTCCTCGCCGCGCAGGATCGGTTTGTCGCAGCGGGCGCAGATCATCGGGTCTCCTCGGTGACGGGCTGGTAGGGGATGTGGGGCCGTCGGCAGGTGCGGTGCTCGGCGGCGGTCTCGGGGCTGCACGGCTGGTGGCAGCGGTAGCAGAGGCTGCGCACCTCGGCCGGGTGGCAGGTGCAGCCGCAGCGGCTGGTGAGTGCGGGCCAGCCGTAGCCGCCGACGTACCAGTCGAAGTTGCCCTGGCAGAAGCCGTGCTCCTGGATGCCGCACGGCGGGCAGAGGCGGCCGCTCACGGCCGGGCCTCGGCGCACGGCGGGCAGGCGCGCGGGTACCAGGACGCCCACGGGCAGGACGGGTCGGGGCGGGCGCCGAGGTCCACGGCAGTCGCGGTGGTCACCGTCGTGCCGCACCAGACGCATGCGGCGCCCCGCAACTGGTCGTCGGTGAGCGTCCTGGGATGCGGTAACTGCGCTGTCGTCATGACGCCCCCGTTGGTGTGGATCAGGTACGGCGCACGGTAGGCCGGGGTACAACAGAGGTAGGCACGCAGAGTGCGTGCGTTGTCACGGGGGTCGTCATGGATGCTGCTCACATCGGCCGACGCATCGCCTACTGGCGCGACCAGCGCGGACTCACCCAAGCCGACCTTGGCCGCCTCATGAGCCAATCGCGCCGCTGGGTGCAGGACCTGGAAGGCGGGCAGCGGCAGACCGACCCGCGCCTGTCCGTCCTACAACGGGCGGCGCACGCCCTACGCATCCCCCTGGAACGCCTCGTGGCCGAAACCCCGCCACCCTCGCCCGACGCCACGCTCCCCACCGACGTGGCCGCCCTCGTAGACGCCCTCCACGCGCCGGGCCCATCCGGCCAGGTGGTGCCGCTCGACACGCTTCACCGCCGCGTCGCCTACTGCTGCCAGGCGTGGGAGGCGTGCCACTATGCGGCCGCTGCCCGCGAACTCCCCAGCGTGTTGGCCGACGCCCACCGCACCGCCGACACCGGCCCGGCGGCTGCCGTGCTCCTCTCGCGCGCCTACCAGCTCACCGCCTCGCTGCTGTTCAAGTACGGATCCCCGGCCCGCACCCCCGCCGTCCTCGCCGCCGACCGAGCCCTCACGGCCGCCCAGCAGTCGGGGGACGCGGTCGCGATCGGCGCCGCGTCCCGCCGGGTCGCCCGGGGCCTGATGCACCAGCAGCGGTACGGCGCCGCCGCCGAGTACGCCACCGCCACTGCCGAGACGCTGCGCCCCGCGCTGGAGACTGGCGGCGCACCCGGCCTCTCGACCCTCGGCATGCTGTACCTCGTCGCCGCTGTCGCCGTGACCGGCGACGGCCGGTCGCCACGCACCGTCGGAGCCGCCGCCGACCGGCTCGCCGAGGCGGACGACGTCGCAGCCCAGCAAGGCGAGCGGGGCGCGGACTACACCAGCTTCGGCTCGACCAACGTGTCCCTTCACAAGGTCGACGTGGCGCTCCGCCTGGACGACGCCTGGTCGGCCGTCGAGTCGTCGGCGGACATCACACCTGGAGCGCTCGGCGCGCTGGGCCGGGAGCGGCAGGCCCGGCACCTCGTCACCACAGCACGCGCTCGCGCCTTGACTCGGGACCGCGGCGCCGCTACGCGCGACCTCCTCGACGCGGAACGCCTGGCACCTGAAGAGGTGAGACGTCCCTCGGTGACCCGCCTCGTCGGGGAACTCATGGAGCTGGTCCCCACCCCCGGCCCAGAGTTGACCGGCCTTGCCCGCCGGTGTGGACTGCCCGCATGAATCGCCCCGTGCTCTACCTGATCGCAACCGCCGCAGGTCCCACCCAGCACGTAGACGACGGAGTCCGCGCGGCACAGGCAGCCGGCTGGGATACCTGCCTTCTCCTCACCCCGACCGCCGCGACGTGGTGGGCTGGCTCCATGACCGAGCTGGAGAACCTGACAGGGCACCCGGTCCGGCATCGGTACGCCCTGCCCGGCCAGTCTGGCGGCCTGCCCAAGGCGGACGCGATGCTGGTCGCGCCGCTCACCACCACGTCAGCCTGCAAATGGGCGTCCGGGATCACCGACATCGTGGCGCTGGGGATACCGGCCGAGGCAGTGCACCTTGGGGTGCCGGTGGTGGCGGCGCCCTTCTGGTCCACGGCCCTCGGCGCGCAGCCCGCCGTCGGCAAGGCCGTGGGCACCCTGCGGAGTCAGGGTGTGCGGGTGGTGTTTACCGATGGGGAGCCGCACCAGCCGAAGCAAGGTGCCGCCTCCGAGTTCAGGTGGCGTCAGGCCCTGGACGAGGTCGAGCGCGCTGTCGGCGGGGGCCGTTAGCCTGCCCCCATGCCCTCCCTGCCCGCGGCCCGGCCGCGTCCTGCGTCGGTGGTGAACGAGGAGATCCGTGCGCTGATGCTGCGCTCGGGAGGCCGGCTGTCGGCCGACGACCGGGCCCGGTATGAGCAGCTGGTCGCGGAGTGGGCGGAGGCGCTCCGAGCCGGTGTCCGACCTGCGGCGTAGGATCCGGCCGTGGAAATCCCCGATGACCTGATCGCCCTCCAGCGTGCTGCCGACGACGAGGGCCGCCGCCTCTCCGAGCTGACCGACAACGACGAGCGGGAGGCCCAGCGGCGCGCGTGGTACGACGCGGGCGCGCGCGTGCAGGCAGCCGTCACCGAGTGGGCGAAGGCGAATGGGAAGAACCGTTTCGACGTAGAGAAGCAGGTCAGGGCCACTGTCCGGCAGCCTCCCCCGTCTGGCTCCTGACCGCACGACGAAGCGCCCCCGCCACCTGCCGAAGCAGGGGCGGGGGCGTTGTCAGTCCTCGTCCGGCCCGGGCCACGGGCCGTCGGCGTAGACCGGCTCGCGGAACGGATCGATCGACGGCTCGGGCACGGGGTCGGCTAGGCCAAGGGCGGCCATGGCCGCGGTGTCTCCGGCGGCCGGATCGATGCGGCGCTCGGCCGGGCGCGGTTCAGGTGCGAGCATGCGGGTCCTCCTCGGGACGCTGGGCGCGGACCACCATGCAGGTGCGCTGCGCGAGCAGGCCGGCGACGAGCAGCAGCAGACCGGCGCGCACAATGCGGAGCACAGTCGCTGTGGTGCCGTCGAGGCCGACGATGGTGATGACGACGGTGTACAGGCCGAGCCCGCCGAGGGCCGCGGCGAGGAGCATGAGGTGCCAGCCCATGGGGGTGGAGCGCCATGGCGCCAGCCGGTGGTAGGTGAACACGAACAGCGCCGCGCTCAGGGCGACGAGGCCGCTGACCGTCATGTTCAGAAGCTGCGCGATGCTCACGCCTGCCTCCCCTCAATCGATCTGCGGAACATGTCCGCGAAGTGGTTCTCCTGCCGGTACCTGCGGAGCTGGTCGGCCGTCTCGGTTACGGCGGGCTGCCGGTCCTCGGCCTCCTGTCGGTCCTCGTGGGCCCGGTGGAGCGCGCGGTCGGCGGCCACCTGCCCGGGGCTTCGGCCGCCGCGTCGGCGGCGCCATGGCCACTTCACCCTGTGCCCACCTCCTCCGAGTCGGCGGCGGCCTCGCGCAGGCCGGTGAGGGCGTGGGCGGATGTGCGGCCCAGCTCCAGAAGCTCTCTGGTCTGGGCCCGCTCCATCGCCCGCGCCTCTTCCGACACGGTGTGCGCGGACCGCCACGTGTCCCGCTCCTCCTTCAGGTCGTCGTAGGTCCGCCGGGGCACGAGGCGCCCGGTCAGGACCATGAGTACGACAACGGCGAGGAGGGTGACGGCGCCGAGGTCAGCCACCTTCAGACCGAACAGCTCACCCATCAGCGCCTCCAGTAGTGCGATCGTTCACGTGCGGGTCAGACGACCGGCGGTATGTCGCCGTGGCGCGGTGTGTGCTTCGCGACCCAGCCGCCGACGAACGTCACCGCGGTCGGGATGAGCGCGAGGACGAACGGGCTGAGCCCGTCCGGCATCCACTCGACGAGGCGGGCGTCGCCCTGCGCGGCGGTGAGGATCGCCAGCAGGCCGGTGCTCGCCAGGTAGGCGGCGACCGACGCGGCAGTGACCTTCTTCTCTACGGGTGCAGCCATGGGTCAGCCCTTCTTCTTCAGTTCGGCGACGTCCTTCGCGAGGGCGTCGACCTTGGCGGTGAGGCGGGAAATCCGGTCGACCAGCTCGGGCAGGTAGGACTCGGCCTTCCATGTGGGGTTGGTCTTGTGCGTGCTCACGGTGGAGGGGGACGGGATGGCGTCGCGGCCCCACACAGCGGCGTGGATCTGGGCGGCAGTCATGTCAGCCAACGTGGGCTCCTTCGGGGTCGGGGTGGGGGTCTTGCCGGCCGGGGAGGCGAGGCGCTTCTTGATGCGGTCGCGCATCGACGCCATGGTGAAGCCGCGGGGATCGATCTTTCCGGGCTGCCACTCCAGGTGGCCGATGACGGACTCGGGCGCCCAGCCGTGCACGCGGCAGATCGCAGCCGAGACCCGCTCGATCGCGTCGAGCTGGGCGGCCGGCCACGGGTCCTTGCCGTCGCCGAGGTTCTCGCACTCGAAGCCGTAGAAGCGGGCGTTGCCATCGGTGTTCGCCTCGTTCGCCGACGGCAGCTTCTTCTCCGCGATGACCGCGGCGAGGACGTCGTCGTCGCCCGATCCGGCGTGGTTGGCGCGGCCGTAGCCGACGAGGTGGACGCGGCCGTCCTTGGTGATGACGCCGTGGCACAGGGGCCCGGGCAGGCCCGCGTAGCCGTTGCGGCAGATGTCGACGGTGCGGGCGGAGCCGGAGGTGACGGTGTGGTGAATCATCACGCCGTTCACCGGGCCCCACGCGCCCTTGCTGTTGCGGTTGTGGGTCCGCCAGGAGCCGACCTCCACGACGGTGACACCCTCCGACTTGAGGGCGGCGAGGAAGGTGGCTGCGGTCATGGGTTGTGCCATGCGGGCTCCAGGGATGCGAGGAGCCCCGGCCGACGGGCGGCGCGGGGCTCGGGAGGGTGAGGTGGTCAGAGGCTGGTGAAGCAGCCGTTGAAGCCGACCCAGGCGGGCAGGTCGGCCGGGCGCGAGATGCCGTACAGGTTGAGCCAGCCAGTCGTGGACACGTCGAGCTTCAGCGTGATGCGGCTGGAGCCGGAGTCGGAGCAGGGGACGCTGATCGTGCGGAGCGAGCCGGGCCGGGCTTCGACGGGGAGCGCCGTGGTGTTCAGCTGGAACGGGACGGGGATCGTCGCCGGATACGTGGTGCGGGAGATGCCGCCCCGGAAGAAGATCGAGGACTGCCCGAAGAGGTTGACGACGCGGTACTGGAACGTGCCCTGACTGTTGCCGTTGTTGGTCCAGCCCGATGCCAGGGGTACCGTCTTCCAGGTGTTGGTGCCGAACGCGAACGACACCCATGCCTCACCGTCGTACACCTCCAGGCGGCTCACGTCCTGCAGCCACGTGATCATCCCGGCCCTCGGCGCCTGAGCGCCGACGAGGGTAGCGCCGCGCACAGAGGCGGAGGCGAACGGCAGGGCCAACTTCGGAAGTACGCCCGCGGCGAGGGCCGAGATGGCCCCGGGGATGTCCGGCGCGTCGGTCAGGGTGGGGAGGGGGATGCCCTGCCCGTATGCGTCTGTGGTGGGCATGAGGCTCCTATCCGATGCGGGTGGCGCGCATCCACGAGCCGACGCCCATGCGGGTGGCCGTGGTGCTGGAAGCCGACTGGGCCCACTGGATGGTGCAGGCCCCGGCCGTGGTGGTTGTGACGGTGCCGGTCTCGATGGCGTAGGACAGGTTGGCGAGCGCGTTGCGTCGGCCGTAGGTGACCGAAGTCGCGAAGCCGTGCGCGCCGAAGCGGCCGAGGATCGAGTCGGCGGCGGACTGCGGCGCCGAGTCGCCGGCCACCGTGGAGGCGGGCCCGTGCACGCCCTTCAGGCCCGCGGCCCCGGACGGCACCGCCCACTGGGTGACCATCAGCCCGGCGCCGGACCCGACGAGGAGGTGCGCCTCGACCAGCCAGACACCCACGCCGAGCGGCAGGGACAGGTGCGGGTCGGCGGCCATGGTCGTCGTCGACGTCCGGTCCGTGGCCGTGGGCTTGTAGACGTGCGTCGGCACGCCGAGCGCGGCAGCGGCGGACGCGGTCCGGCCGAGAGCGACCCACGACCCGGCGCCGGACTGGCTAATGATGACCAGGTCTCCGACGGCCGGGGCGGTGTAGGTCTCCAGGCGGCGGCAGACGATGCCGTCGGCGGTGACCGTGCCGGCCGAGTCGACGGCGGTGACGGTGGCCATCCGCCAATCCGAGCCGCGTGCGGCCGGAGCGGCCGTGACCTTGCGGACGGCCTGCCGCTGGAGGGCGGCGGCCAGGTCCTGCGCGGTGCTGCTCACCCGTCCTCCTTCGCGCTGATCGTGGTGATCGGGAAGTCGCCTGCCTCGTCCAGGGGGACGCTGAAGGAAGCGATCTGATGCAGCTCGCGGGTGCCGTCCGGGTGCGCGACGCGGATGACGTCACCCGGCTCCAACGCCGGGTTCGGCAGGGAGGAGATGTCGCCGCTCGCGTTCGGCGCCTTGGCCTCGGCGAGCTTGAGGTTCGCCGCCTGCGCGCACGCGTTGACCGTGGTCAGCGTGCTTGAGGAGTAGAAGAGGGGCCGCCTCCCGTAGGGCCCGTCCCAGTAGGTGGGGCTGCTCGGGTCGCTGTCGACGGCGAGTGCGCTGACGGGCGGGAGGTTGTCGGCCGTGCTCTCGCCACGGGCGAGGACACCGTTGTAGACACCGTCCGAGGCCATGCCGACGGACCCGGAGATGTACACCCCGCCGTCGCCCGCCTCGACCGCCCATGCCGGGGTGGCCAGCAGCAGATCCGGCAGTACTCGCAGGACGAACTCCCCGTCGGCGTTGGCGTACACGTCCGCGCCGGCCGCGGCTGCGACTTCGCAGGCAGCCTCCCACGGGTCCGCCTCGATGTCCCAGGTGCGGCTGCCGATCGGGGCGTCCTCGATCTCGGAGATCACGGACGCGCCGGGAAGGGACCGCTGGATCAGCGCGGTGACCGCGCCGACCACCGTGCCGCTCACGGTGTACGGCGCGACGAACTTGTCGTCTGCGATGCACGCGGAGAGGTCCTTGCCCTGGAGCTGCACCGGCCCCTCCGAGACGTCGCCGTCAGCGCTGTCTAGCCGGAAGAGGCCGAGCGGCACCAGCTCCTGGGTGCCGTCTCCGTAGGCGACGCCGCGGGAGATGAACAGCCGGGAGCCGTAGGTGGCGAGCCGGTCGCCGGGTGTGCGCGGGAGCAGGGCCGGGTCGGCGCACGTCACCGTGCACGTCCGCCGGATCGCCTGCCCCCGGTCGACCGTCACCGACCCGCCGGTGTGCGGCACGTCGACGACCTCGCCCGTGGTCAGCATCAGCTGCACGCGGGTCACGACCTCGTGGCTCTCGGCGAGCCGTCGGAGGAACCGGTCGGAGACGGGGTACACCGCATCACCCCCGCCGTCGGTCGAGGAGGAGATCCTCCATGGTGGCGTACTCGTCGAGCAGGTCGGCGTAGGTCGCGAACTCGGAGAGCACGTCTTGCCAGGTTCGGCCGCCGCTCCCGTTGACGCCTGTGGTGACCGGCATGTCGACCTCGGTCAGTGGCAGCGACCATGACCGCCACGGCTCTGCCGCGGTCCCGCCGGTGCGCGCCTCGGTCACCTCGGCGACCGACACGTACAGGTCGGCCACGCCCATGCCCGGCATCGCCTGCCACAGCAGGACGTTCCCGGAGTCGAGGAGCAGGTGGAGGGCCTCCCGCTCGTCGTCGGTGCGCGTCCAGATGTCGAGGTCGCCCTCGACGCCGGACCGCCGCCCGGAGAGGACGACGGCGTTGCGGCGGCCGCGGACTCGGTGGATGGCCTGCTCGATGGGGCGCTGCCAGTCCGGGGCCCGCTGCACCGTGACCATGGTGGACCTCTGGGGGTTGCCCGGGTCCTTCAGCCAGGCGAGGTTCCGGTCCGGCAGGGAGACGGTGACCAGTGCCGACGACCGCGTGGAGCGGACGCCGGACGGGCTGGTCATCGTGATCCGGTAGCGGACCGGGGTGCCCATCGGAATCTCGTGGTCCTCGATGACTAGCAGCTCCCGGTCGATGGGCTGGTTGATGATCAGCCCGGTGGCGCCACGCACCGCCGCACGCTGCGCGTCGGGCGTCTCCCGCTCCACGGTGATCGTGTTCCCCACGACCAGCTCCCGCAGGGTGACCGTCGCATAGCCGCGCTCCTCGGTCACGGTGACCTCGGTCAGCGGCAGGACTTGCCGGAGCGACACGCCGTCCACGTGCAGCACGCTCGCGGCCGCCGACGCGGTGACGGTCAGCTCGGCCGCCGCCTCGACTGCGCCCTCCGGCGCGACCGCGTCCGTCGACATCCAGTACCAGAGCGAGTTGGCGAAGGCGTACCCCGTACCCGTGCTGAGCCCGAGGCTCGTACCGGTCGAGTCGTACCAGCGGACCCGCAGCCACAGGGAAGTAGTAGTGCCGGTCGTCGCCCGCGCGCCCGTGGTCAGCCGCCAGTTGACGCCCTCGGCGACCGGGACTCGGGGCGAGCGGAGCGTCGACGCGTCCGCGGTCGGCGACGTGGCGGCCAGCGAGTAGCTGCCCTCCAGCGCGGCGGCGCCCCACGGCGTCGACCGTGCCAGCGTCGCCGTCCCGGACGAGACCGTCCAGCCGCCGGTGCCCTGCTCGAAGCTGGCCTCGGCCTGCCGGATCACACTGCCCGGCGCCAGGGCCGGGGCGGCCGTGACCACGACGGTCTCCAGCCGCAGCACCTGCCCCGCACCCGCGCCGTCCAGGCCCGCCGCAACCGAGCACGACGCGGCCCCGGCCGGAGCGACCGCCGACGCGCGCTGTCGGTACATGCCCGTCCCCGGCGCGGCGAGGACGCTTCGCTGGGCGCCGATCTGGTTACCGACCGCGTCGTGCCACCGCAACTCCAGCCACGCCGTCGCCGTGAGCACCGGCGGCTGGAGGTAGGCGAAGGCGATGTACTCGACGCCGGGCGTCACCGCCGGGCGCACAGTGGTGCGCACCGCCGCGTTGCCCGCCGCCGTCGCCGTCACCGCCAGGGTGTGGCCGCCCGCCGTGTACGCGTCCACCGGCCAAGACATCGCCGGGACCTGGCGGCTGACGCCCGCGTTGACCTCGGCCGTCCAACCCGAAGCGTCCAACTCCGTCGCCTCGACCGACCACGGCATGAGGTTGCCCGTGGTGCGGATCGGGGCGCCGAGATAGACGTTCTCCCAGAAGTGGGAGAGGTTCGCCGTCGTCTGCGCGGAGCCGAGCACCAGGCGGGCGCGGGTAGCGCCGACCGGCGCCACCCCCGCCACCGACACCCGGTGCCAGCCCGCCATCACCGACATCGTCCACAGCGACCACGTCACCGTGCCGACCGGCGTGTAGCTGGAGTCCAGCCACTCGATGCCGATCCGCTCGATGACCGACCCGCCCGCGTCCGCGAAGGCGTAGTACGTCTGGCCGCTGGACACCGGGTAGGCGGTGACTGTCTCGGCCTCCGCCGGGCCCGCCGCCGTCGACCGCACACCCAAGCACCTGTCGCCGCCCGTGCGCCCGCCCGTACCGCTGACCAGCGTGGCGTTGGTCCGCACCCGCCAGCCCGAGTAAGTCGGGTCCATCGTCTCCGACGCCGCCGACAGGAGGTTCCCGGGGATGGGCATGGTGGCCTCCTCAGCTCGCGTTGATGATGGAGATCAGCTGCCGCTGACCCTGTTGCATGACCTGTTCGGCCTCACCGCGAACGCGGCCGAGGAACTCGCCCGAGTCGAGGTACAGGTTCCCCTCGAAGGTGGCGGGTCCCGAGGCTGTGGTGCGGGCGTTGGCCATGCGGGTCAGGGCGTTGGCCTGCGCCGTGGTGAACACCGGCTCGGGCTTACCCGTCCCGTTGTTCACCAAGTTCAGGCCCGGCGGGATGTAGCCCCCGCTGTCGTAGGTGCCTGGCTTGAAGCCGTACCAGGAGCTGAACATCCGGTCGTTGTAGGCGCGGGCCCGCTTGCCGACGACGACACCGTCCCCGCCCCGCGACTCCACGTTGACCTTTCCGATGGTGCCCGCCGTGTGGCCAACACCCTTGTTGGTGATGCCGACCATGAACGGGGACTTCTCCCGCAGCCGCCACCCGGGGGGCGCCGTCCGGCCGGAGAACGCTCCGGTCGCCCAGCGTCGATGGGGCTTCTGGCCTCGGATCACGGACTCGATCGCGCTCATGAAGCCGCTGCAGTCCCACGACGGGTTGCCGTTGCCGCCCCACTGGTACCGCTTGCCGTGCTGGGTGCGGGCCCACTTCAGGCCAGCCTGGATGCGCGGGCCGCCGATACCGCCGGCGCCCTTGTCGTCGGCCTTCTTGCTGTAGCCGAACAGCGAGTCGATGATCTTGGTGGGGACCTTGCGGATCATCCTGCCAAAGCCCGAGTCCATGCCGGGGAACTTCGTCAGCAGCGGGTCGACAACATGCTTCACTCCCGCGCGAGCCGATCCCTCCAGGGTGTCGCCGAGCCAGGAGGCGCCCTCCTTCACCTTGTTCCAGACGGCGGACCCGGCGCCGAGCGCCGCTGACCCGGCCTTCTTGATCCACCCGAAAATCCCGCCGTCCGCGTACTTCAGGGTGCGGTCGGTGGGCGTGTTCGGGTTGCCGCCGACCATGGGGCCGAGGGCGTCCCGGACCGCGCCGGTGCCGCCCCGCTTCGCCAGGGAGTTCATGGCCCCGACGAAGGACGGGCCCACGGCCCGGGTGAACTCCGGCCGCATGATGGCCTCGCCGCCGGACAACTCCAGCGCCCCGCCGGTCGGAGAGACGAAGCGGTGAACGTCCCGACCCGGCGTGTAGCCGGGCATGATGCCGCCGCTCGCGAAGGTGTACTTCGGCAGTGGAGTCGCGCCGAACGCCTTCGCGATCAGGTTCCAGGCGCCGCGGATGCCGTTGTTGTAGACGACGTCGACGACATACTGGACAGGCTTTCGGGCGATGTCCTTGAGCTTGTTCCATGCCGTCTTGATCGAGTCCCGCGCCGACTTGAAGCTGTCGGCGACCTTCCGGACAGCGCCCTTCAGGCCTTCGAAGACGGGCTTGATGCCCTTGTTGTAGACGGACGAGATGGCATCCCGGATGCCATTCCAGACAGGCCTGATCGCCTTGTCGCGAAGCCACTTCGCCCAGTCGCCCACCGTCCTCAAACCGCGCACGAAGGCATCGAGCGCAGGCTTGACGACGCTCTTCCAGGCCACCTTGACGGCCTCGCCGATACCGGACATGGCAGGCTTGATGGCCTTCTGCCACAGCCACTTCGCCACATCACCACAGGCCCGCAGCGCCTTTTGCAGCCCCTCCAGGGCAGGCTTGATGATGTTGCGCCACGCCCATGAAGCAGCATCCCGGATCGCCGCCCAGGCGACAGCCCAGGCATCCTGGAACCATGTCGTCTGGGTCGCAACCCACACAATCGCCGCAACAAGCACGCCGATGAGCGTGACGACCCAGCCGATCGGCGACATCCTCATCGCGAGGTTGAACAGGCCGACTGCGATAGCCCAGGCCCGCTGCGCCGCCGCGGCCGCCACGGTCGCGAGTGTCCACAGCTTTGTGGCGACGATCAGCCCGTACAGCAGGCTGACCGCCCACGGCGCTTTGTCCGCGATCGTGCCGATGGCACTCGCCACGCCCGCGACCATGTCCAGCAGCGGACCCGAGACGGGGCTCAGGGCCTGCCCGACGTTGAGCAGCGCACCGCCTATCTCGCGCAGCGCGTTGCCGAGCTTCGGCGCCATTTCCGAGGAGTAGCCGAGGAATCGCTCGAACTCTGGGGACCCCTTCAGGCTGGTGCCCCACTCGGCGAAGCGGCCGGTGATGCTCTGCATCCGAGACGAGATCGAATCCATGTGCGGGAAGAACGCCTGGATGATCCCGGCCATGCCCTTGAACACCCGGCCGAAGGAGACACCGAGCCCCTCGATCGCGGGGCCGACGGCGCCGTCCAGGTCGGCCTTGAACTCCTTCCACCAGGGACTCTTAAAGCCCTTGGACACGCGGTCCTGTAGCGAGGAGATCGCCTCGGCGGCCGCGATCACGATCGGCGTCAGGCCCGGCAGGGAGTTCTTGATCCCCTCCAGGGCCCGGGTGAAGATCGGCATCACGTGCGGCTGGAGCGATTCCGACCACTCGCCGAACGCGTCCCGCAGCGACACGAACGCGTCGAACGTCGCGCGGGCCGCCGGCGTGAGGTTGGCCAGCTCAGCCTGATATCGGGCCTGCGCTGCGGCCGCCTGGTCCACGCCGCCGGCCGCCTGCTGCGACGCCGACGCCACCTGCCGCTGCGCCGAGGCGATCGAGTCCGCCGCCGACTGGTGCGCCGCTGCCAGAGACTCCTGCGCGCGCGCCACGCTCCGCGCCCCGTCCTCCTGCGTGCGGGCCACGTTCTTCTGAGACTCCGAGACCCGCTCCTGCGCGGTCGCGATCTGCTTCTGCGACTCCACCTGCTGGCGAGCCGCCTCCTCGCGAGCCTTACCCAGCGCCTTCTGCTGGTCGACGATGCCCTGCTCCGCCTTGGCCAGCTGCTCCTGCGCCTTGCGGACGGTCTCGGAGCCCTCGACGCCCGCCTTGTCGGCGGCCTTCTTCTCCTTCGTCAGGTTCTTCGTCTCGGCCTGCTGCTCCTTGAGGCGCTGCTGGGCCTGCTCCAGCGACAGCGCGGCACGGTCCCGCTCCAGCTGGGTGGCGCGGCTGCCCTCGGCTGTCGCCGCGCGGAGCCGCTCCTCAGCCTCCTTCACGCTGAGCGCCGCGTCCCGCTCGGACAGCTTGGAGTTGGTGAGCTGCTGTTCCAGGTCAAGGAGTTCCTGCGCGGCGTCCTTCCGGGCCTGCGTCAGATCCAGCTGTGCCTGGCGGGCGGTGCGCTGGGCATCCGCGAGGGACTCCTCGGCGCGCGATACGACCTCGGCTGCCGACCGCTGCCGGTCCGCAGCCTGCTGAACCGCGTCGGCGAGAGACTGCTTAGCCTGCTTCACCTGCTGCGCGGCCTGCCGGTTCGCGTCAGCCGCCGACCGGACCGCGTCCGCGACAGCCTGCTCCGCCTGTGAGATCTGCCGGGAGGCGTTCCGATGCGCGGTGGCCAGCGCCTGCTGGGCGCCCGCCATCTGAAGTGCCCGGGAGGCGGCCTGCGAAGTCGCCGCGCCGCCCTGGCTGGTGCTGGACGTCGCCGCGTCCTGGGCGGCCTTCTGTGCCTGGAGGGCGCCGGCGATCCCCTGCACGGCAGGCACCGCAACCGCGGCGAGGGCGCCCACGCCCACACCAGCAGCCACGCCGGCCGAGGCGATCGAACCGATCCCGGCCGCGAGGACAGGGATCGCGGGCACGGCTGCCAGCGCCCCCATCGCGACGGTCAGCTGGAAGATCGCTGACATGGCGCCGGAGGTGTCGATACGGATGCGCACGTCATCGCGGTCCAGGGCATTGACCATGCTGTGCACGGCGGACAGCTCGGCGGCGGCGGCGCCCGCGTCGACACGGACTGCGATGTCCGCATCCGAGGCGGACACCTGCCGCAGTCGCACCTGGATGCGTTCCAGCTCGGCGACCGCACGGGCCGCGTCCACGTCCACGCCAATGCGGGCGTCCGTGATCGACTGGAGCTGACGGCGCAGGTGGTGGATCTCCCGCTCTGCCTCCGTGGAGTCCGCGTCAAGGCGAATCTCGGGGAGGCTCCGCACCGCTGCCTCGACGCGGGTGCGGAGACTGCGACCGAAGGCGGAGCCGGTCTGGTCGCCCTGCCGGGTGGCCGCCGCACGGGCGGGGGCGCCACCCTGGGTGACGCCGTCTCGGAGCGCGCCCCGCACCTCGGAGGTGATCCGGGCGGCGATCTGCTGCCCGATCTGCTGCCCGAGGGACATGCCGATATTGCCGACCTCGGACCGCATGGCCGGGCCGAAAGCGCGCCCTGCGGCCGATCCGGCATCCTCGCCGGCCCGGGTCGCGGCCGGGACGAGCCCGGCGCGAAGCCGCTGGTAGATCCCCTGCGTTGAGGGGATGACGTCGACCTCGACGGACCCGAGGGTGATGGCGGCCACGGAGCCTCCCTCCGTGGCGCTACGCGGCGCCCCCATTGATCAGGCGGAACAGCACCTCTGCGCCGCCCTCGGTCATCTGCTGCTTCGGTGGCGGTGCGCCCGCCCCAGGTCGCCGGATTGGTTCCGGCGCGGTGGGCTTCTTGGAGCCCTTGCCGGTGTTGGCGAGGACGGTGACGTATTCAAGGCGCGCGACGCGGTCGGCGATGAGCGCGAGGAGCTGATCAGCCTGGGACCAGCGGCCCTTCTCCGGCTTACCGCCTTCGCTCTGCTCCGCCAGTTCCTCGGCGGTCAGGGAGTTGCGCAGGGCGGTCATGGTGTGGGACTCGGGCGGCAGGTGCTGGATCAGCACCCGCAGCCGTCGCCACGTCATCCGCCCCCGGTGGACGTCGAGGACGTCCAGGCCGCGTTCGAGGAGGTCGACCTCTACCGCTTCCGCGTGTTCCTGGAGGACGGACGCGGCCCACTGGATTTCCCCAGGGCCTCCCCGCTCGCCTCGCCCACGGCCTGCGCGAAGTGCCCGATGGCGTCCATGTCGGGGTCGAGGTCCTCGTAGGTGCCGTAGTCGTCCTCGTGGAGGACGAGTTCCATGAAGGTGTCCATGTCGCCCGAGTTGAGGGCGCGGAGTGCGGAGGCGCGCCAGCGGGTGGCGAGGCGGGCGCGGACATCCTTGCTGACGCCGTCGTACCCGGCGAGGGACACGGTGACGAACTCGGTGGCGGCCTCGACCTCCTGGGCCTCGGCGGCCTCGATCTGCTTTTGGGTGGCGGGCATGGCGCGGGCCTTTCTCTCAGGGGCGCGGGCTCGGGAAGGAGGTGGGCGGGCCGGGCCCGCGCCGACGGTTGTCGGCCCGCCCACCAGTCAGGGGGTCAGGACGACGGCGCGAGCGGCGTCGCCGGGACCGAGTCCGTGTGGTAGACGGTGTTGCCCGCCTCGTCCGGGTACGCGGTCACGGTGATCTCGTAGCCGGACATCTCGTCCTGCTTGAAGGTGACGTCACTGCGGTCGGAGATCTCGCCCTGGGGGACGTAGAAGCCCTTGGCGGTCGCGCCGTCGAGGACGACGAACCACCAAGCGCGACGGTCCGGCGTCGGACTCGCGGTCTCCGCGAAGCTGGTGATGCCGTCGACGTCGGGCACCAGGTCGCCCTCGGGGATGCGGTACATGATCGACTGCACCGTGGTGCGCGAGGTCTCCCAAAGCGTCAGCCCGAACGTCCGCACGCTCTTGGTGATCTGCGTGCGGAACGGCGAGGTGAGGCCCCAGGGGGTGAACTCCTGGGAGTCCTCGTCGAAGCCGTACACCAGGCCGTCGTCCGAGATGGCGCCGAGCGCCGCCCAGGGGGCGAGCGGCTGGGTGAGCGGCGAGTCCGGCGCCGAGGAGCCGGTGGGGGCTACCCAGCCGCCGCCGTTCGCGCCGATGACGGTGAGGTCCGCCGCGCGGGTGATCTGAACCATGAGGTCTCCAGACATGCGAGAACCCCGCGCGGCGGCGGGGTTGAGGGAAGGCGCGGGCCTACCCGGTCAGGTAGCCGGGTGGCAGTAGATTTCGTAGATCGCCCCGACTCGGCGGAGCGATGTGTTCTCGTAGGGCCGGGCCACCGGCGGAGAGACGGTCGCGACCCGACCGACCACGGCCACCTCGTTGGCCGAGCCGCGCAGCTCGCCGAGGAGCAGGCCGCGGACCGTTCCGGCCAGGGTGATGGCCTCGGCCCGGGTCGCCGCGTACACGTCGACGTCGACGAGGGCACGGTCGAGGCGCAGGCCGTCGTCGCTCCCGCCGACCCGCTGCACCTGCACGGTCGGCAGCTCGGCAAGGAGCCGGTTGTCCAGCTCGTCGCGGACCACCACGTCCGGCAGGCGCACCTGAAGCCAGCCGATCAGCAGCAGCTCGACATCCACCGATCCGACGGGGGCGGCCATCAGCGGCCCCCTGCGCGGGCCGCGCGGAGCAGCACGTGGTGGGCAGGGACCCGCTCGGTGCCATACTCCACCCACCGGGCGTAGTAGCTGCTGTTGCGCACGGTCGCGGTCGCCCTGTCTCGGTTCCGGCCGCCGCGCGCCGTCGACGAGGTCGACCACGACGCCTTGTACTGGCCCGGGCTCGGGTCGCCCGGGCCGCCCACGGGGGAGATCGAGACGGCTACGGCCTCGATGAGCGAGGCGCGCCGCTCCATCTCCGCGCGGACCATCGGGCTGCGCAGCAGCTGGCCGACGCCCTTCCGGGACATCTTGAACCTGGCCTGGGCCATAGCGCGCTCCTCTCAGCCGGTCACGCGGTCGGCGGCGAACTGCACCGGGCCGGGCAACCCGCTGAAGGGGCTTCGGCCCCAGTCGCCGGGCCAGCCGGTCACCTCGCACACCTCGCCGCGGATGATGAACTGGTCCGTCGTCAGCACGTCGCTGCCCGCGGGGGCGTAGACGGTGTAGCCGACGATGACCGTGTCCCTGGCCTGCTGCTCGGCGCCACCCACCTGCGGGGTCTCCGCGCGGGGCGCGACGACACAGCCAGCGATCGGAGTGTCCGTGACCGGGCCCGGGATGGGCTGGCCGCGCGGGTCCCGGCCCGGCGACGGGCCGCGCCGGCGCCGCACCACCGTCTCCCCGTAGGGGTACGGGGCGGGCACTCAGACCCACCCCCACCCGGGCTCGTACACCAAGTCCGGCCCGATATCCGGATCGGCCGGCCACGTCGGAGACGGATCGGCCGAGTCCGGAGTCGGGTCGACGGTGAACGCGCCACCCCGGCCGGCCAGCGACTTGAGCGCGGCCTTGTCGGCCTTCGTCAGGTACAGGCCGCCGCTACCGCTCGGGCGCTGCACCGACATCGGGCCGATCGTCTCGTAGCTGATCTGCTGCGGGTTGACGTAGGCCCGACCCGCCGCCGACAGCACCACGGCCGTGGCCTGCTCCGGCAGAGGGCGGACGACCGTCTCGCACAGTGCGACAGCCTGCGCGATGAGCAGGTCAGCGCGGGCGCCGTCGATCTCAGGCAGCCCGAGATACAACCCGAGCTGCTCGGCGGTCGGAGATACGAACACGGCGCCCTCCCAGATCCTCGATGGCGTCACACCAGGCGGTCAGGTCCCCAGCGGGATCGAGGGCGGCCGAGCGGGCGCTGGCCCGCTTGCTGGCCTTCCGCCACTCGGTTGGCTTGAGGAGCCTCTCTAGGGTGACGAGCCAGGCGTCGAGGTCGTCCCGGTCCGCGAACACCCCGGCCTCGCCCAGCGACTCACAGAGGCCCGGCGTGGGGTGAGCAACGACCGGGATGCCGGACGCCATCGCCTCCACGCCCGTGCGGCCCCAACTCTCGTAGCCGGACGGCATCAGCAGCACCTTGGTACGGCCGTACACCCGCTTGGCCATCTCATCGCCCGGCACATGGTCGATGTACGTGAGGTTCGGGATCGGCTCCGGAGGGTCATCGACCTGCACGCCGTAAGCCCCGCGCACCCCGAGGAACTGGTGGTTCGGCATGCGTGCGGCGATCCTCCAGAACAGGTCGCCGCCCTTGTCCTCATTGCAGTTGATCAGGGTGATGCAATCGCCCGGCTTAGTCCGGTAGTCGTCGGCGAAGACCGGCGGCCGGACCACCAGCGACCGGTCCGGACGGATCGCCTCCGGGTACTCCCCGAAGAACAGCTCCGCCTCCCGCTCCATCCACGTGCTGTTGTAGACGGCGAGCGCCGTCCCGCCCGCCGCCATGTGCCGGAAGCTTGGCCGGTGGGTGTTGTGGACCACGGACACGAACGGTCGACCGAAGCCCCGGGCCAGCGCGCTGGTCGCCGGGACGTTCTCCAGGTGCGACAGCAGGACGTGCGCCTTGCGGGCCGCGTCCGCGAAGTCCAGCCTCGCGGCCAACGGCACCACGGTGACGCCCTCGTACTCGTAGACCTCGCGGTCATCCGTATATCGAGACAGCCAGACGGACACGTCGTGCCCACGCTCGACCAGCGGCCGAAGCATGCTCACGAGCATGTGCTCCGCCCCCGCGTTGTGACGCGGGGGCATCGCATGCACCCTGGCGACAATCCTCAAGGGCTTGGCCGCCCCGCCCGGCGCGGAAGCCGGGGCGGCCCCCATCAGGAGCCCGCCGGCGTCGAGACGTACTTGACGAAGGCGTCCGGGTCGCCGAGGACGAACCCGTAGTACGCCTCGGCCAGCAGCAGCACCAGGTTCTCCTGGAACGCGGAGTGCACGCCGCCGTCCTCGTCGATATACGTCGCCTCACGGGAGATCTTCACCGAGATGTCCATGCCGACGCCATAGGCCGTCTGCGACCAGTCGCCGCCGATCGCCCGCAGCCCGGAGTCGACGCTGGTCGACTGGCGCCGCACCTTGCCCGACACTGCGCGGGAGTAGGCGAGCGGGTTTCCGATGAGGGAGCCAGCCATCGCCATGTCCGCACCCGGAGTGCGGGTCTCCACGAAGATGGGCCGGCCCGTGGTGTCGGTCGCGCCCATCAGCTTCGGCTGAAGGCGGTGGTCGGCGACGGTGCCGGTGTAGTCCCAGTCGTCGTCAACGACCTCCTCCATGCCGTTGACGAAGTCCTTCCAGATCCCGCCCGTCGCCTGCGAAGAGGCGCCAAGCGTGACGCTCTTGGACGTGTCGGCGAGGAAGTCGGCGAAGGGGCCGGTGGCGCCCTTCATCGTCTTACCGTGGATCGCCGCGCGGTCGAAGGCCCGGGAGAACGCGGTCGGCAGGTCGTTCTGGAGCTGCGACCACAGCCCCGCCGCGTTGGACTGCACGACCTCCATGGCGACCGGGATGAGCACGGCGATCTTCTTGCCGGTCATCTGCTTGATCTCCATGCCGCCGGTGCCCAGCGGCTTCCGGCCGGCCTGGTCGACCCAGTCCGCGGTCGGCACGTCCAGCGGCACCGGGACCGCCGTGTTCGCGCTCATGGACAGCGGGACCTGCCGCGACAGCGCCATCACGGCGGACTGCTCGACGGACTTGTCGAAGATCGGCCCGGTGAGCGTGGGCGGAAGGAACGTCGGGTCGACGTCCGAGAGCTTGATGGGGTTCGTGGCCATGAGGGCCTACCTTTCTCAGCGGCCGCGCTCAAGCGAGCGGGCCATGAAGCCGGCGAACTCGGCCGCCGGATCGGATGGGGTTCGGTTGCCGTTGCCCGAGGAGCCCTGCGTGCGGTCCGGCGCCGGACGGCGCGGACCGTCTTCGGGACGGGCCCAGTGCGGCTTGCGCTCCAGCAGCGCCGCCAGGTCGGCCTGGATGCGGCTGGTGTCGATGGCACCGGACTCGTCGACATAGGCCGTCAGGTCCAGCGCGCCGGCCGCGTCCTCCGGATCCGCGAAGGTCTTCGCGGCGAGCGCCTCGACCTTCGCGGCGACCGCGCTGCGAGTGGCCGCCGCGGCGCGCTCCCGTTCGGCGGTGAGCTGCTCGGTGAGCCGCTCCGCCTCCGACTTCTGCGCGTCCTCCAGCTCCTTCGCCTTCGCGGCGAGCGGCTCCAGCTCCCGCACCTTCGTGCGGTGGCCCGCGGCCTCTCGGCGGAGCTTCTCGATCTCCCGGCGTGCCGCCTCCGGGTCGGACCAGGGGCCCGTCCTGCCGTCCGCCTCCGGGGCGCTCTCCGGCTCCTGCGGCTGCTGCTCGACCTGCTCGGTCTGGGTCTCTTCGGGCATAGCTGTGTCGCCCTCCTGGGGCTGAGAAAGGCCGCCGCCAGGACGGCCGTGAGGGTGGGTCAGTGAGCGGCGGGCAGGTGCCCGTGCTCGGCCAGCGCCCGGCGGAAGCGGGCCAGCTGGTCTCCGGAGTAAGGCGCCGCGTACTCCTGGTACAAGCGCTCCCACTCCTTGGCCTTGTCGGACAGCTCGAAGCGCTGCCCCTTGAAGACCGGGACCACGCCGCAGTGGCAGCCGTCGTGGGCCCGGAAGTCTGCTGTGTCCTGCTTGTAGACGGCGCCTCGGACCGCGAGCATCTTGCAGAAGTGGCAGGAGTCGAGGGCCGCTGCCCGCGCCCAGGCCGTCGCCTGCCGGTCCTGTCGCACCGCCTCCCGGACGGTGTTGCGCCCGGCGTCCGTGACGAGCTTCTGCGCGACAGCCTCAGCCTTCTTCTCTGCCTGTGTCAGCCGCGTCTCGATCGGTTGCTGTTGAGCCTCGGTCGCCTGCTCAGGCTCTCGGCCCCAGAGGTCTTTCGTTGCCCAGCGGAGGCTGGCCTCGGACTGGTCGGCCGGCGGCGGGTCCTGCACTGGAACCGTGAAGGGGCCCGGCGCGGCAGCCGCCGCCCGCTGGGCGTCGTAGAACTCGGCGCCGAGCGCGGCAGAGGTGCGCGCGTACTGGTCGATGACGGCCTGCACCGCGCCGATCCAGTCCGGCACCGACGTGCGCAGCCGTGACGGCAAGATCAGCCGCCGCAGCCCTCGCACATCCCGCACCAGCAAACGCGTCAGCCCGCGCTGCGCCGCTCGGTAGCGGTCCGAGTCCCGGCCGCCATCAGAGACCGTCGATGCCATCGGGCACCTCCGCCTCCTCCGACGCGCCCGCAGGGGCCTCGCCGAGGGCGGCCAGGCGGTCCATCAGGCCCTGCCCTGTCGCCGCGACACCGGACCGGCGGCGCTCCGCCTGGACCCGCTGCCGCTGCTCCTCGGTGAGCCCCGCCATCTCCAGCACCACGTCGCCGTCAGCCGGGAGAATCCCTGCACCGACCAGCTTGACCGCGGCGTCGGTCGCGGCCGCCACCGTCGGCGTGGCCGGGTTCCGCCACACCGTGTCGATGCGGCGGGCCTTGTCCGGCGGCGCCCCGTCCCGCACCCACAGGGCGAGGCGCATCGCATCCCGGTGCGTCGCCCCGAAGCGCCTGATCCTGCGCTCAGACTTCTTCACCAGCATCGCTTCGCTGCTGCGGATCGCGTCGGCGGAGGCAGGGTTGTCGCTGGTGTAGCCCAGCATGTGCGGCGGCAGCCCGAGCTGAGTCGCCATGATCCGCGCGTACAGGTCGATGATTCGCGTCATGCCAGTCGGGTCGTGTGCGGCGAACTGGCCGACGGTAGGGACGGCGCCGTCCTCGTCGCGCTCCATCGCCAACACCCTGCCGATGTACGTCTCCCAGGCGCTCTTGGCGTTGCCCTCGGCGTCCTGGAAGGCACCCTCGGACGCGCCGAGGATGTACCGCTGCGGGGCGCCGAAGAACTCCGCAGCTACCTCCATGCCCATCAGGCGCCGGCAGGCGGCGTCCGTGATCGACATGACCTCAGGCGTGATCTCCGACTTGCCGATCCGGTCGGCGGTGCGCTGGCGGTTGGCCATTCGCAGGACCGGCACCATGCCCAGCCGGTGCACGTCTCGGTCGTAGACCTCCCAGCCACCCTGTACTTCGACCGCGTGGATCGTCTGGTCCGGCAGGTACAGCGTCGCGATCCGCTCACCGTCCTCCACCGACTCCCGCAGGGCCGCCGTCGCAATCCGCAGCCGCGCGTCCCAGAACAAGGTCATGTCGAGCGGCGACTCGTAGGTGATCAGAGGCGGCATGCCGCCGTCGCCCGACCCGACCGTCACGTACTCCCGGCCGTAGGTCAGCGCGTCCAGGTGGGCCAGGCTCGCCTCGTCGTAAAGGTCGTTCGCCTCCGCGATCTCCGCCAGGTCGGCAGAGTCCGAGCCGTCCGCCCAGCGGAACGCCTCCAGATCGAGACGCTGCTCCAGCGCCTCCACGCCGATCCTCGGCCAGCCGATCACCGTATGCAGGCCCTTCAGCTGCGGAGGGATCGAGATACCCAAGTCGCGGACGAGCTGCCCGCCGTTGAAGTACGCGTCGAGCAACTCCAGCTTGAACCGCTGGCTGAGCAGGTCCGAGCGCAGCGCCGCCATCAGGTTCGTCTCGTCGTCCGACAGCGACAGCAGCGGCAGATCAGGGATCGTGGTCGTCATCGCAGCACCACCACCCTCCCCTTGCCTCGCACCCGCGAGCGCTTCGCCCACGACGGGCTGTTCAAAGCCATCCGGCGCAGCATCCGTGCGCCGATCGCGCACACCGCGAGGTCGATCTTCCGGGCGGACTCGCGGTGCTCCTTACCGATCGTGTAGCCCCACCGGTTCGTCCGGCGGCGCGCGTTGCCGATGTGGCGCCGCAACTCGCGGCTCCCGTCGTGCGACAGCTGACGCTCCAGCACGTCCCGGTAGAAACGATCCACACCCTCCGTGAAAACCTGCTGATTGCGCGGGTCACGCATGTCCCACAGGACCGCATGCGCCCGGGGGCCGGACGTCACAGCCTTCAGCTTCAGCCGCTTGCCGTACCGCTGCGCCCACGAGTCGATGTAGCCGTCCCAGTACCGCTCGCCGTCCGTGTCATCCTGGCCGGCGCCCGGGTCGGCGAAGAACGCGAGGGGCTTGTACCGCGCGAAGGTCTGCTCGACCACGCCGTCCACCTCCTCGCGAGGGACCCGCCACGGCCGGTTCTCCGGCCAGCCCGCGGGCCGCTGCCACACGCCGAGCTTTACGACGTGCCCGTCCGACAGGCGGCAGCCCACCAGGGCGGTCGCGTCGTCGCTCTTGGAGCCGTCGAAGAACAGAGCCAGCTCGTCACCGCCCTCCAGGACGACGCCCTCGCTCCGGCAGGCGTCCCACTCGTAGGGCGCAAGGTAGGCATCCTCCGCCGCCACGACCTGGTTGAACCAGAACCGGCGGCTACGGCTCGGCGGGTTCCGCACGTCGAGGATCGACGCCTTCAGCCTGTCGATGTCCAGCCACACCGAGTCACCCCGCACCGCCCGCAGCGTCGGCTCGATCCACTCCTCCGTCAGCAGCGCCTCAGCGGGCGCCTCCAACGAGTCGTAGAACAGGCCCACGTCGGCCGCCCGGCCGGCCTCCGCCGACTCGAACGCCTCCCGCGTGCGCTCCGCAACCGAGTCCTCGCCGGGCTCGTAGGCGTTCGTGTTCGCCAGCGTGCGGGACTGCCCGTCCGCCGACTTGGTGGCGTTGCGCTCGATGACCGCAGCCATCTCGTGCCCCTGGTTCGACTCCAGCCAGTGGTGGGTCTCACCGAGGTTCACGGCCGTCGGCCGGCCGCCCTCCAGCGCGCGGGGCGACGAGGTGACAGCCTCGATGCGGGCCCGACCCTTGTCGGCGTAGATGATCTCCTTGCCGAGGTCGATCCGGTACTCCTCGATCGCCCGCTTCGACAGGATGCTCGGGAACAGCGTCATCGTGTTCCGCGTCTGGTCCTGCGACACCGCCGCGATCTGCACCCACGCCGCCGGATGCTGCACACCCAGCGGCTGCCCGGCCGGAACACCCCAGGGGTTGCCCTCGTCCGCGACCTCACCGAAACGGCACGGCCCGACGAACTCGAAGGCGCTCCAGGTCGCGATCAGCGGGTCCTTGCCCCAGCCCTTCAACCGCTGGATCACGCCGTCGCGCCACAGGAACCGGTTCGTCGCCGGGTCCAGTGCGTACCACCACAGCGTCAGGCGGGCCTGCTCCGGCGTGTACTGCCACGGCTTGCCCACGTAGTGCTGAAGGTAGGTCGCCGTCCAGGCGAGTGCGTGCCAGCCGAGCGTGTACTCGGGGAGGACGAACCGGCCGTCTGCGCCGCGGCGCCACGTCGGGCCGATGATCGAGGGCTGGACGACCTCGGGAATCTCAGCCCGAGGCGAGGTCACGGTACGCGTCCAGCGGCTTCACCGGCGCCAGGGTCGGCCCGGTCTTCTTCCGCTCCAGCTCGATCCGGGCCCGGCGCCGGTCGCCCTCCGTCGTCAGCAGGCTCGCCATCACCGAGTTGAGCGCCGCCACGTACTGGCCGTTCGGCGGCTTGTCCGCGGCCAGGCCGCGCGACATCAGCTCCGCCGCGTACCGGGCCATGGCCCAGTCCGACGGCTGATAGAACGCTGCCTGACCAGACTCCTGGAGGGAGAGGTACCAGTCGGTGGCGATGGGGTGCCACCGCGGATCAGGGGCGGGAAGGTCCGGCACATCGGCTGGCGGCCCCGAGGGGGCCTTCGCGAGGTCCGGGCCGTCGACCTTGTTCCGGCGGCGCCGTTCCTCACTACGCTTAGGAATTGGACCGTGAGCAATCATGGCGGCCTCCAGAGTCAGGCCCGCAACCAGGGCAGGACGAATAGCGCCACCCAAAGATAGGAGCAGTATGAGGAGATTCCTGTATGAGTTTTCTAGGAAGCTGTGGCCCATTTGATAGCAAAGGAGAGGTGTGCCTAGAGTTTCTGCATGCCGCGAACGCCGATTCAATCCAAGTTGACCGCAGCGCTTGAAGGCGCACGCACCAGCGAGCCGTATCCAGTATGGGTCACGTGGTCGACTCTCTGCCGGAAGGTGTATGGGCACGCATCGGACCGGAACGAACTGAACCTGAGGCGCATCGCCGCGAACGCTAACCTGCAAACGCTGAAGTACGACAATGGAAGATGCGCTGGCGCACGCTTCTATCTTTCACCTGAGGAAGACTGGCTGCTCGGGTGGACACTAGAGGTCACCAACCGAGCAAATTATTCAGCCGACTACCACGCCTACGTCGCCCCCACCGCAGACGAGGTACTACTTGCCTTGCGTACCGGACTCGCGCAGCGAAGAATTCCGCTCCGCGTCAATGTCGCGCGTGCAGTGAAAATCGTGAATGAATTCACCGGCGCAGATTTCGACTTGAGTGAAACGGCTTGGTCCGTCGTCAAGTATCAGGCGTCATGGGAGGAGGAGCGGACGGAGGTTGCACAGCGTCTAGCCAGCTCGATGAAGACGCTCCACGCCAGTAGGTCGCAACGGGAAAGGGAGCGACGGATGATCCGAGTCGGGCCGTTCGAGATCGATCCAGAGTCCCAGGCGAGTTGCCCCTGCTGCCTCCAGGGCATGCCTTACGGCCTCCCGGCCCAGGTGCGATCCGAGGCGCCTGCGGCGAGGCCTCCGATCGGCACCTAGGGAACCCGTACAGACAGTCAGGTGCTATACGGCCCCGATCCGGGAGACGGTGGGGGGCGGGGGTATCCCCCCTGGGGCCTTCGCGGAGGTTGATCGAACCGAGATCGTGGTTCGATCATGAAGATTTCAGCTCGCGGTGATCTTGGGGTGAAGTGATCAACTTCGCTCCATGATCTTCGCTGCGCGATCTTCGGAGCTTGATCAACAGCGAACGATCAAGAGACATGATCAGCGCGACACGATGACCTCGCCCTGACCCATGCCTGCCTGCCGCCTGCGTGGCCCTGAGCGCCTCGCTGCCTGCCTGTCGGCTCGCCTACCGCCGACGCCTGCCGACGTTGGCCCGCGAGCCCGTGTACACGCCGGTGTTGCGCTTGTGGAGGCGCTGGCAGTACCCCTTGGCTCGCGGTCCGAGGTACTTGGACAGCTGCCTGTTGCACCTGGTCCAGTCGCCCGGCGTGCCCCACCTGATCTTGGCTGCGCCCGCGCCGCTGCTCCAGTACCTGCGCAGCTGCTCGGCTCCGCCTCGCTTGGCTCGTCCCTTGCTGGCCACAGTGATCACTCCTTCTGCGGCGCGGGCTCGTGGTCCTGGTGGTCGTCTACCCGCATGACGCTGGCGACTTGCGTGATGGGTACCGCGAGGACGATGCCGGTGGCGTCGGAGAGGCGGGCCCACTGTTCGGTGAGGGAGAGGACCAGGTCGTCGGCCTCGATGAGGATGTCACCGCGTCTGCTCTCTGCGTGGGTGATGAGGTAAGCAGGCACGGGCGCTCCCTTCGCGGGGCCCGGCTCTCAACGGAGGCCGGGGTGCTGTTCGGGGGGCCGGAGCCTTGAGGGGCGGCCGGCTGCTTTCGCGGCGGCGGCTCCTTCGCGGGCGGACTTTTGATCGTGGCAGGGTCCGCACACGCCTTGCAGTCCGGCGTCGCTGTGGTCGTCGGCCTTGGCCACGATGTGGTCGCAGTGGGTGGACGGCCGCACGCCGCACAGGACGCACACGGGGTCGCGGGCGAGGATTCGGGCTCGGATCTTCGCCCAGCCGGAGGGGAGTCGCGCGCGGCGGTCGGAGCCCTTCCATCCACCTGCCACAGCCCACCTCCGGCTGGACGCACGGAAGCCCGGCGCGCGGCCGGGCTTCCTGGTCTTCGGGTGCTACTTCAGCTTCCACTGCCCGGTCTGGTCGGCCATCCCCGAGTTGAGGGCGACCTGCACCTGCGTGACGGTGACGCCCTTGGGCACGTCGAACGTGACCCAGCCGAGGGCCTTCGCTCCGGGCGCGAGCCGCACGTCGGAGGACAGGGCAGGCCCGGCGGTGATCTCTCCGAACGTCGTCTGGAACATCTGCCCGTCGGCGTCGGCGACCTGCATGCCGTTGGTGGGGCTGTCCTGGTACGCCTTCTCGCCCTTGTTGACGAGCTGCACCTGGACGCCGAGCCAGCGGTTCCCGTCGTCGGGGACGATGAACTCGTCCTTGCTCTTCGCCGGGTCGACGACCTTGACGACGGTGACTTCGATCTTCTCGTCATCGAAGCCCGTGAGGGTGATGGCGTCGCCGACCTTGGCGACGGGGTCCTTCTCTTCGGCCTGCTCGGCTCCCTTGCCGGGCTTCTCGTCGCCGGCAGCCGCGGGCTTGTCGGGGGTCGCAGTGACCTCCGCTTCGCAGGCGGCGAGGCTGAGCACGGTGGCGAAGGCGGCTGCTGCAGTGGCGAGTTGGCGTCTCATGGGTCCCCCTGAATGCGGATGCGTCCGCTCAGTGTGGGGCTGCACGGTATGCCGCGAGTGCCAGATGCTCCGCCTGTGGCGATTCTGTGACCATTCCGTGTTCGCAGTGTCGAGGTCAGGCGCGGCGGCTCCACCACCACACGCCGAGCGTGTGGCCGCGCATCGCTTCGACGGTGCCGCCGAGCTGAGCGAGCACCTGATTCATGTCGTCCGCGCTCCACTGGTGGAGGTGGGCTTCGTGCGGGTTGCCGTCGACTTCGCCCTGCACGGACTCAACGATCGGGAGGGACACGAGGATGTGCCAGGCTCCTGCGGCTTCGATCCGCTGGAGGAGCGCGACGGCGTCCTCGCGCGGCATGTGTTCCAGGACATCGCCAGCGATGACGAGGTCGCGGTGGTAGAGGTGGTCGGCGGCGGTGCGCGCATCTTCGACGTGCACCTCGTCGTACATGGCCCGCGACCGCGTCGACTTGAGCTTGAAGCGCCGCACGTAGGGCTTGTGGATCTCGATGCCGGTCCACCACGCGCCGCGATGGGCGGGGCGGAATAGGCGGGCGTAGGTGCCGTCGCCGGGGCCGATGTCGGTCACGGTGTCCGGCAGGTGCCGCTCGTGCCGAGCGAGGGACCAGCCCTTGCCCTCGGCGTCGCTGGTGGGCACGGGGCCTCCTCAGTAGACCCTGAGCAGGCCAGGGCAGCGGTAGACGGGCGTCTCGGCGCCGGCGGTCCAGGACAGCCACACGTGATGGTCGCCGGGCTCCAGGACGGCGGTGCCGCCCTCGGGGCCGATGAGGATGCGGGCCCACCGATCGGACCACTCGCCGAGCAGCCAGTCCTCCTCGGTCGGGGAGGTGGCGGTCGGCAGGAAGGCGAAGCGGGGCGGCGCTGCCGGGGTGATGACGCTGCCGGCGGCCCTGGTGGTGGCGGTGACGCGCACGTACTCGGTGGACAGTGCGGACAGGTTCATCTCCATGGCCTGGTCACCGTCCATCCTGCGCGGGGTGTGCCGACGTGCACGTCGACGTCGCCGGTGTCGTCGCCGGCGGTCTCGACGAGGAGGTCTGAGACAACGGACAGGGTGGCGCCGTCCAGGTGCGCTTGGGTCTCACTGACCCCGAGTCCACTGTCGGCGACGAGTTCGGCGTCGATGACGGCGCTGCGGGTGCCCGCGGCGGTGAGCGTGCTGTCGCCGGTGAGGGTGGCGGTCCCGTTGTGCACGGCGCCGTCGTTCGCCGTGTTGACGTTGTCCCACTCGGCGAAGTCGGTGGTCCCTGCGTCGCGGTAGCAGTACAGGTCGAGGGCGACGGTGTCGATGGCCTCGGTGATCCACGTGGGGGTGGCGAGGGTCCGCCGGTTCGTCCAGGTCGAGCCGTTTGGCGACGTGTCCCAGTAGATGGTGCCGCCGTCCTCGCGGAGCCGGAGCCAGAGGTGGTCGGTCGGCGAGTAGGTCAACTCGATGGCGGCGCCGTCGTAGTAGGCGACGTTGGCCTGGAGCCTGAGCTTCGAGGTGACGGCGTTGTACTTGAAGCCGATCGACGTGCCCGCAGTGGCCGAGGTGACGAGGAAGTTCGCGCTGACGTCCGTGCCGGTGCTCGGCGCGGGGACGGTGACGAGCTTGAGATAGATGCTCGCCCCGGCGAGGGTCCAGGAGCGGCCGGTCTGATACCCGGCGTACACCCCGGCCGCGCACGGGACGCGGGCCCGGCCGCCGGTCTCCGTGGCACCGCCGTAGCTGTTGCCCCAGTTGGGGCCGATGACGTTGTCGTTGAAGTTGTCGACGAGCGTGGTGAGCAGCGGCACGCCGTCCTCCTACGCCAGGGAGAAGCTGAGCGCCCCGGCCACGATCCGCAGCTCATCCCCGGCGAGGAGGGTGCGACTGGTGCCGAGCGGCCCGTACCAGAGCCGCACCGGGGTCCCGGCGGAGTCCCAGACTTCGACGCCGACGACGGTGGCGGCGGGCATCCCGGTCCAGACGAGGTCGGCGCTGTTCGAGGTGGCGCCGTTGACTGCGGCGGCGACGGTCAGATTCTTCCGCGCGTAACTGCCGCCGGCGACCTCGGTTCCAGCGGCGGCGTCGGTGCCGTTGGCGGTAACGAGGGCGACGCGCAGCGGCAGGGTGGGCGCGGTCGTCGCCGTGCCCATCAGCCAGTCCAGCGCCCGGTTCTCGCCGGTGTTCGTCAGATTGTCCGCCACCGCGGCCTCCGTTCGTCGGGCGCCGCGTGGCGCGGGTGATCCCGCCGCCCGACGGGGGGAAGTGCGGGCGGCGGGAGGTCTACGGCTGCAGCTCGGGGGCCTCGAACGGCCGCTGCTGCAGGGTGCACTGCCAGCCGCTCTCGGTCTCCTCGGCGGCGGTGATGACGCCGTTGAAGCGCTCGCCGGTCTCAGCCTCGAAGAGCACGCGGCGGCCGATCATCTCGGCACCGGGCGGCTCGCCGGTCCAGGGGATGTGGGTGAAGTACCGTGCCGCAGCCTGCATGTTCGACAGCAGCTTGGTGACGCGCTCGTTCAGTGCGGACACCGCTGCGGCCTGGTCGCGCACGTCGAACGGAACGGCGGCCAAGGCGCTGCCGAGGCAGGGGGCGTCCTTGTTGTGCTCGTCCTCATACTTCTGGAGGGCGAGAACGAGGCCCCACGCCCAGCGGGGAAGGTCAGGGGTGGCCACGGCGCGACCTCCTGTCGTCAGGCGGCGCGGGCGCCGTCGGGGAGTGCGGGCGGTTCGGCGGGCTGGAGTAGCTCGCCGGTGTACTCGTCGCGCTCCGCCTTGGGGATGGACGAGAGGAGGTATCGGGCGCCCTTGCCGGTGCCGGTGCGGGCGATGCGCCCTTCGGACGCCCAGCGCCAGATGGTGCCGACGGGGCGGCCGGCCCAGTGGGCGGCGTCGCTGGCGGTCACGTACACGCCGAGAGGCATGGACACCTCCCTGGGAACGGCGAAGGGCCGCCCGGTCGGGGCGGCCCTTGAGCGCACTACGTCTATGAGAGCAGATCATGACTTCGGTGTGGCGTGGTGTCAAGTCGCCTTCGGTGCAGGTCTCCAGGCGCCACACTGACCTGGTGACCCGTTACGCCGTCCTCGCCGAGTCCCCGGAGGAGTGCGCCGCTGGCCTGGCCCGCCTGTGCGCGGCGCTCGGCCTGGAGCCGACCACGGCGCCGGTGCGGCTGACGGACGGCCGGTGGATCGCCCGCGCGGTCACCCCGGCGCCGGACGTGCACGGGACGCTCGCCGCCGCTGCGGCCGCCCGGTAGCGCGAGCGGGCCCGCCGCGACGGGGGGTGCGCGGCGGGCCCGGGTTCAGTGTGTCAGTCAGCAGGTGCAGTTGTCGGCCTTCTGGAGGCATTCCCAGCAGCGGGGGCAGTCGCATCCGCAGGCGCAGTCTGCGTGCTCGTCGCTGGTGCCGTAGCAGTAGCAGCCGGACTCGCCGCAGGCGTTCGGGTGGTCGCTCATGCGCTCATCATCCCTTCTTCTTGGCGCCCGGGACGGGCTTCTCGGTCGGCTTGAACCAGCCGCCCCTGCTCGCCTGATAGGTGGTCTCGAACTTGCCGTCCGTCTTGGGGTCGGGCTTCAGCTCGGACAGTGGCATCGACTTGCGGAAGAGGCCCATGATGGGTGCTCCGTCTCTACTCGGGATGGGCCCGGGGCGGCCGTCCGCCTGGCAGCTGTGCGGCCGCTCCGGGGGTTACGCCACACGGTGGTGGCGGTGGGTCTCGGCCGGGTCGTGGATGATCGTCATCCCCTCTCGGGTGACCACTCTCGGCGCGTTGTTGCTGTCGTTGTTGCTGGCCTGACCTGCAACAACGACGGGTTCAGGGGCCCCCTCTCCGCTCGGGGAGAGGGGCGGGAAGTCGCCGGCCTTGATGCCGGTGGAGGGGACGCCCCCCATCCGCACCTGACCGCCGGCCGGGATTCCGGCGGCCTTGAGGGCGGCCCGGACGCGCTCGGCGGGGAGCCCCAGGTGGGTCGCGAGAGCGGCCGTGTGGACGTTCGGATCGGCCACCTCGTGAAGGGCGGCGGCCAGCTCCTCGCGGGTGGGCAGCGGGGCCTGGGCGGGGCCCTCTTCGCCGGCCTCTTCTGCGCCCTCGACGGGGGTCTCGTCGGCCCCCTTCTCTCCGCTCTCAACAGCCGCCGGGCGACCGGACCGCCAAGCGGCAGCGAGCCCGGCCCCGGCGAGGGCCCACATGAGCGCCGGGGAGGCCCGGACGACGCGGGCGAGGAGGTAGACGCCGAGGGCGATCAGGGCGGCCCGCGCGATGGTGCCGAGGTGCGCGGCCAGGCCGGTGAGGTCCTCGCGGTGTCCGCGGCGGGCCCAGGCGACGGCACGGCGGGCGAGGGCGGGTCCGAGGCGGCCGGTGCCGCGGGCGAGGCGGTCGGCGGCGGGGCGGAGGCGGTTCACAGGATGCCCGCCCCTTCGATCGCGGCCCGCAGGTAGCCGCCGCCGTCGTTGAGGGCGGCGGGCAGCCAGGACAGCAGCGAGGCGACCCCGGCGGTGAGGCAGAGGGTGGCGCCGACGAACGCGCCGCCGGCGAGACGCTTCTTCTCGGCCTTCCCCGCGGCCTTCCAGGCCAGGATGACGCCGACAGTGAGCAGGACGACGAGGATGGCGCCTTCGGGGGTGAGGTCGCCGAGAGTGCCGCGGGCGAGCGGGGCGGTGCTGTTGGAGCCGGTGAGGCCCACGGTGGCCTTGTCTCCGCCTTGGTTGGCGGCGGTGGCGGCGCATCCGGCGAGCCAGCCGAGGATGCCGCCGGCACACACGGTGGAGACGGCGCCGAGGAGGAAGCCCTGCCCGAACGGCAGGAGCTGCTTGACCTCGCGCGATCCCTTCCACCAGGGGCGGAAGTTGGCCCAGAAGATCGCCAGGGAGAGGGCGAGTCCGGCGAGGGTGATTCCGGTGGTCATCAGCGCTGCACTCCGGTGAGAAGGGTGACGAGGTCGTAGGGGTCGAGGACGCCGAGGCTGCCGACCAGGGCGACGGTGAAGGCGAAGCGGCCCACCCAGCGGCCGCGCCGGTTGATGACCCAGGCGATGGCGAGGGCGACGGCGGCGATGAGGTAGGCGGCCAACAGGCCGGCCTCGGTGCGCGCGTCGTGGAGGGTGGCGGCCCAGGCGCCGACGGGGCTGGTGCCGTTCAGCCACGGCGTGAGGGCGGCGAGGACGGCGGAGATCAGCCGCCAGTCGGTGAAGCGGTCCCACACCCAGTCCATGACGCGGGCCCAGCGGGACGGCGGCTCGGGCTCTTCGGTGGGCAGCAGGTCGACGGTGACGCGAACCTCGATGGGCCCCGGGTCGGGCGCGGGCGGCCGGGGCGCGGGGGGTGCTGGCGGCTCGGGCGGGGGCGGCGTGCTGGCCTTCTGCGGCCACCAGGGCGGGGCCTCGTCGGGCTCGGGCGGCCGGGGCGGCAGTGGCGCGCCGGCGGGGATGACCCGGGTGGGCGTGATGGGCCGCGGGGCTGTGTCGGTCACGTGTGGCTCCAGATGGCGGCGATGTAGACGGCGGTGGCGCCGAGGAGGGCGACGGTGCACGCGGCGGGCATGAGGTGGGTGCCGGGCTCCCCCGGAGCCAGGGCGAGGAGCGCCCCGGCGGCCAGGAGAGCGAGCACGGGCCAGAACAGAAGGGCGAGGATCACGCCGACCGCCGGAGGGTCCGCAGGTACCTGGAGACGGTGTCCGCCTTGGCGTTGGCGTCCGCGACGGTCCGGACGTAGCGGAGGACGGCGTCCGGATCGTCGATGCCGGAGTCCAGGGCGGTCCGGACCGCGTCCCGCATGGTCATGGGCCCGGCGGGTGCGGCGGCGGCCGGTACGGGGGCGGGGTCCGGACTGGTGGACACGGCGTCCGGATCGGCGTCCGGACTGGTCCGGATCCGGGATCCGCCATCCGGATCGGGGTCCGGATCACCGGCGACGAGCGCGGCACGCTTGGCGGCGGCGACAGCTCCGCGGTTCCGTTGGAGCTGTCGCTCGACGGCGACCATGGCCAGCTCGGCGCCGGCCCGGGCACGCTGCTGGTCGACCCACTGCTGCGTGAGCGCGTCGAGGGGCTTGGCGTACTGGGCGAGGGTCAGGGACCAGAGGCCCTTGGCGATGCCGGAGACGAGCGCGGCGATGATGCCGATGGCCTTCTGGTCGTCGAGGAAGCCGTGGGTGGCGATGGCGGCCATGGCGACGACGAGCGCAACCCGGCCCCACTTCTTCGGGCCGGCGGCGCGGGCGGCGTCGTAGCGGGACAGCCACTCCAGGGCGAGGCAGACGAGCCACGCGGCGTCGAAGACCAGGGCGGCGGCGTAGGCGGCAGCCGGGTGGGGCGCGACGCGGTCGAGGAGGCTGCCGATGCTGACGGTCGACCAGGCAATGCAGGCGACGGTGACGATGAGGACGGCGCCGGTGACGGCGTTGAGGACGAGGTGGTCCCAGTCGCGGGGCGGCTCGGGCACCTCAATCTGCTGCTTGTCGAGGACCATCGCGGTCTCGCCGTTGATGGTGTGGGGCACCAGGCGGGTCCGCTCGATGGTGCGGGTGCGGGTCTTCATCGGGCCTTCCAGGCGAGGGCGGCGAGGGTGCCGCAGGCGATGGCGGGGATGGGCTGGCGGGTGACGACCGCGAGCGCGGCGAGGGCGGTGAAGCCCCAGCGGGCGAGTGGGCCGCGGAGCACGGTCACCGCCGGGCGCGGGCGGCGACGGCTTCGGCATGCCGGGTGGCGGTGCGGGCGTGGCCGGCGAGCCGGGCGGCGGCCGCGGTGTCGCCGGCGGCCTGGGCGGCGGCGGCCTTCCGGTAGAGGTCGGCGACGGCTTGGTAGGCGCGGGCGGCGTCGAGTGCGGCGGGGCTGATGGTGGTGCTGGTCATTGGGCCCTCCAGGGGCGTAGCAGGTGCGTGGGAGCGCCCCGGGCCGGATTCGGTCCGGCAGCGTCGCGCCGGGTCCGGGGCTGGCGGGTCAGCGGGCGCGGGAGGCGATGACCTCGCCGCCGGGCTCCTGGGCGAGGGCCGCGGCCTCCAGGCCGTCGAGCAGGTCGTCGGGGGCGTCGTCGGCGGGCCCGAGGCCGTCGCCCGTGTAGGTGACGGTCTGGCCGTCGGCGGTGCGGATGTCGACCTCGGCCTCGTAGCGGCGGATGCGCATCGGGTTCTCCTGATGGGAGCAGGGCCGCCTGGCGGCGACCTGCGGGCGGGTTGGTCAGGCGGTCGGCTTGGGCAGGGCACGGCAGTGTCCGGCGTGGGTCTGAGCCCACTCCCGGGCGGCCCACTCGGCGCCCGCGCGGCCGTTGTCGTACCTGCCGACATAGGTGGTCCAGTAGTGGTCCATGTGCCTGCCGCAGCCAGTGCAGTAGGCGGTGGAGAGACTCGGCTCAGCGTCGGGGCCAGGGTTGTTGTGGGTGATGTCGACGGTGGCGCCGCCGACGGTGAGGTAGCGGCCGATGACGCCTTCGGGCCAAGGGGTCTGTGTGGTCATGAAGCCCTCCAGGGGCAGTGAGGGGCCGGGCCCGCCCAGGGGGTGGAAACGGGCCCGGCCGGTCTGGGTGGGCTCAGAGGCCCTGCCGGGCGCGCCGTGCGGCGTCGGCCCGGGCGAGGGCGGCGCGCCCTTCGGCGGCGACCCGGTAGTCCTCGGCGCACTGCTCGTGCGTGGTGCGGCCGGTGGTGATGGGGTTCTCGCGCGGCGTCAGGTCGGCCGGCTGGGTCTGGTCACTCATCGCCGGGCCCCCTCGATGGCGGCCTGGTCGCGGTCGGCGTCCATGAGGATGCGGACCACGTCGAGCGCGACCCCGTGGAGTACCTGGTCGGCGCGCACGTCGAGCTGCGCGGCAACCTTGCGGAGGAGCAGTGCGTACTCGGGCGCGGTGATCTCCCGCTCGATGACGGGCATCGCGGTGAGCAGCGCCTCGTGCTGCGGGTACTCGCCGTCGGTCAGCTTCCTGGCGAGGACCATGCGGCGCGCTTCGGTGTACCGCTGCATCGGGTGCTCGTGGCTGAGCAGGTCGGCGGCGGTGATGACGAGGTGGCGGATCTCGCGGGTGCCGATCGGACGGGAGGTCCGGGCCTGCCGTAAGGCTTCGCCCTGCTGGGTGAGGTGGGTACGCTTCATGGCGTGGACCTGCCTTTTCGTAGTGGTTGAGGTGGGTCCGGCCCCGGCCATATGGAGGTGCGAACTCCGGCCGGGGCCACTTGCGTTGGTGGCGCGGGCTCTCACCCGATGCCGTATGGTGACCATACATCAGTTGTGCGGTCACCGTACAGCTTTGAGCGAGCCCGCCAAATCAGAGAGGTGCGGGCGTGGCAGACCAGGAGGTGCAGCAGGTGCACGAAGCGCTTGACGCCGTAGAAGGCATTGCTGACCCAGAGGCGCGGTCGCGCGCACAGGTGCAGATCACGGCAGCCACGCGGGAGCGGGCCGCCCGGTGGGCCAAAGAGCGTGGCGAACTGGCCCGACAACTCAACAGCGAGGGTGTGAGCGTCCGCGGAATCGCCGCCCGCCTCGGCGTAAAGCCCTCCACCGTGCAGGACCTCCTGCGCGGCTACAAAGGCTCAGGGAGGGATCGGCCGCGGGCGGGAGGGGGCGATCCTGAGTAGCCGCCCCGCAACACGAACCGCCCCGCCCCTGCATCAGGGGGCGGGGCGGTTGTCCGTGCGGTAGCAGCCAGCCAACAGCGCGGATGTTGCGGGGACCCTACCGCGCGCCGCCGACACCGACAGGCCTAGACTCGAACGTATGTCCGATCTGCCCGTCGATCTGCCGCGCCTGCACGTGCTGCGGACGTGGCACGCCATGTGGCTGGCGCGGATCGACGAGGCCATCGCGGCGGCCGAGCAGCGGGAGGCCGAGGTGAAGCGCGGCGCCGAGGTGCGCCCGCCGCCGCCCGCCTACGTGGTGCAGCTGGGCATCGGCACGGGCCCGCCCGTCGCCGTCCACGCCGGGGACTGCCCGGTCGCGGGGTCCCGCGTCCGGCCGCTCGACGCCGATCAGGCCCGTCGGGCCCTCGTCGACGTGGAGGCGTGCTCGATGTGCCGGCCGGACACCGACCTCGGCGTGCTGTAGGTCACCTGCGGGGCCTGCGGCGCGGGTAATCCGGGTCGTCCTCGGCGACGGGCAGGTCGCCGTTCCCCTCGTTCCAGGGGTTGACCCAGCCGCACACGGTGCAGGAGTAGCGGCCGTTCACGCCGAAGATTTCGGTGCCGCACTGGCGGCATTCGGTGCGGGTGATTTCGGGGGTCCTACTCATCCGGCGAGGCTACCGGCGCGGCAGGCGGTGGCGCGACGGATGACCAGCCGCACGTCTGGCTGCACACCCACCCCGAACCTTGCTGTAGCGCTTGCGCTCCGCAGTTCCCACAGGTCATGGCCACCCCTCCTCTTGGTCCGGCGGTGTGCCGGGGTGGCCATGGCGCGCCGGGTCGGGCTGGGGCGGTAGGGGGCGCGCGGATGCCGGGGTGGCGCCCGCGCGCGACCCTGGGGGTATGAGCGCTCCGATCGTGCTGCATGCCCCTCGGGGGTCGGGTGGCCGGCGGATGACGATCCGCGGCGAGATCATCGGCGTCGCGTACTCGGACGCGGACGTCGTCGAGTTCCTCAGGCAGTCAGGCCTGCCTGACGGTGAGCGGCTGCTCGACGACCCCGGGTGGGTGGAGTGGCGCGGCGGCCCGGCCCACGACTACGCGGCGGGGTGAGGGGGCTCTCGGTCTGCGGACTGCTCCAGAAAGTTGGTGAGCGCCCTCACCAGCGAATGGCAGTTACGCACGTACTGGACTGCGGCGTTCCTGTTGGGTTCGATCAAAGACCGGGCGACTCGGCCGTGCAGGTGCTCTAGATACCTGACGAGGCGCACTGCTGTCGGAGAAATGCCCACGCGCTCAAGGCGCTTCATCGCGTTCGAGACGTCCATGACGTCGCTCTCCGAGGCTGCGTGGTCCTCACGAGTTGCAAGCCAAGTCGCTTTAACTGCATTCTCCACGAGATGCCATCCGCGGCTCACGACGAGAGCCCTTTCAACGGGCGTGGCGGTGTCCTGCGCAGCCCTAAGGAGCTTCGCAAGTTGACCCTTCGCGTATGCCAGGTCGCGGACTGCCTCTCGCCGCCTTTGGTCGCTCGCAGGATCCGGTTCCTCTGTCGCCTCGACGATCTCTTCGCGCGGCGGAGCAGACTGTGCCTCCTCGGTGACGTCATCGGTGACCTCTAAGCCTGCATCTTCGGCATCTAGCTCGGCGGCGACCTCCTGGGTCACCTGTGCCTCGTGGGCGAACTCCAAGCTCCCCGCCGGGGTGTCGACGCGGCTGAGCCGGGCTACGGCGCCAGCGAGGTGGCGGCGCAGGCACCAGATGAGCACGAGGGCGACGAACGGCCAGGCGAGAGCCCGGACGTACTTGAGGACGAGTTCGGCAGTCTCCATGCGCCCATCCAAGCGCCCGACCCTTATCGCCCGCTGGCGATCAGGTCACGGTTCGACCCCGTTCTGGCCTGCCGAGGAGGTAGTGGATGCCCTCGACGGTGTGCCACACGTCCAGCTGCCGGGCGCTGAGGGCCTCCGCCCGCTCGCGCAGCTCGTCGGCGGTCATGTGCACCTCCGCGAGCAGTCGCTCACGCTGGGCGAGCAAGTCTTCGGCGGTGCGGCGGGATCAGTGTCGGCATGGCGTCCTCATCGGGTGATGAAAGGGTTTCCGGGTGCCGGTCCGGACTGATCCGGATCGTGTCCGGATCGGGCCCGGCGCGTTGTCCGGGCATGGACGACGAGCAGGTGGCAGACGAGGTCAGGGGCTGGCTGGACGATCCGGACACGGTCCGGACGGAGGCGCTGACCCTGTCGGAGGCGCGGGCGGTGGTGGCGCTGCTGGGGGTGCTGTCCGGATCGGATCCGGACTGGGCCGGGGCGGCGGACGAGATCCGGATGCGGCTCGCCCGCCGGTTCCCGGCGGAGTAGAACGGCGCCCCGCCCGGAGGTGGGCGGGGCGCACGAGGATCAGCGCCTTGTCAGCGCGAGCGGCAGGATGAGGCTCGCGACTTCGGCGGGAGAGCCGTCCAGGACGATGACGGTTGCGATGGCGATGACGTAGAGAGCGCGCGCTACGGCGGGCATCAAGGACTCCTTGCGGAGAGAAGGATTGCCCGGCCCACAACCAGCGGCGACGTTGAGTCTAAGCCCTACGCCGCGACCTGCCGTCGCTCGGCGAGGGGGAGTGAAAGCAGCGCTTCCCGCCCGTACTGCTCGCCGCAGGTGCATCGCCGGCCGAGGGTGTCGAGGGTGATCCGCAGGGAGGCCCCGCACGGGCAGGCGACGGCGACGGTGCGGCCACGCCGCTCGCGGGTTATGGCCTGCTCGCACTCGGCACGGGTCTGGCGCACCTCGTCGGCGAAGTCATCGACGGCCGGGTGGGATTCGACCGCCCACGGCAGGAGGAGTTGGAGCCGGGCGACGGCGGCGTGGCACTGGGCGGTCAAGTCGCCCTTCCAGGTGGGCGCCTCGTACTCCAGGCAGGAGTGCCAATCCTCGACCCACTGCTGGAGCACGGTGACGACGCCGCCCTTCGCGGCGAGGCTGAGCGGCGCAAGGCGGAGCGGGAGCGGCGCGGTGCGGCTGCCGGACACGGCCGGGCCCCCGGCGCCGGAGCCGGGCATCAGTGCGCCGCCGAGCTGGACGTACAGGCCGGGCAGCGCGGCGAGGTCGTCGCTGATGCGGAGGGTGCAGCGGCGGCAGGCGAGGCGGCCGACCTCGTCCTGCCAGAGGGCGGAGAGGCAGACGACGCAAGCGGTGGTGACGGTGGTGGTCACGGCGGGCTCCTTGCGGATGGTGCGGGTGGTGGCGGGGCGGGCGGCCCGGCGGGGACGGGCCGCCCGGGTGGTGCGGTCAGGCGGCGGGGCGGTCGGCCGCGGCGTGGTCGTTGAGCGCGTCGGCGAGGATGGCGGCGATGCGGTCGACAGGCCCGGAAATGTCGACCTCAATGACGCGGCCCTGATACCAGACGACGGGCTGGAAGTGGGTGCGGCGGCACTCCTCCTCGGTGCTGTTGTCGCATTCGCCGGGGCAGGTGGCGGCCTGTATGGCGGCGGCGAGCCGGTCGCGGAGCGGGGTTTGCTGCGCGGCGAGGGCGGCGTCGAGCCGGTAGCCGAGCCCGACGGCGTGGTAGGCGATCTCCTCGACGGGGCTCGAGGCTTTCCCCTGCTCGGCGGCGAACTCGGCCCGGGCGGTGGCCGCGAGCTGGGCAACGGCCTCGCGCTTCAGCACTGCCTGGGCGTCCGCCTCCAGCTCGCTGATCCGTGCGGCCTGCTGCTGGCTGCGCCGCTGGAGGCCGCCGGCGGTGCGGCGGAGGCCGGTGACCCCGGCGCGGAGCAAGTCGGCCTCGGCGGGGGTGAGCGGCTTCCCGGCGGAGAGGCGGTTGAGGAGCACGTCCAGCGCGGCAGCGGGCGGGGTGGCGGTGGTGGTCATGCGGCGTTCCTTTCGGTGCAGGTGGCGCGGTGGCGGGTGCCGCGGCTGGTGAAGTGCTCGTCGCAGCAGGCGGTGTAGAGCTGGGCGAGGCCGTCGTCGACGGCGAGGGCGAGGTGGTCGTCGGCGGGCAGGGTGACCACCACGACGGGCCGGGCGGCCACCGCTTCGCGGACGGCGGCGGTGGCGGCGACGAGCGCGGCGGTGGCCATGAGGGCGGCGGCCGGCCAGGCCCGGTGCTGGGCGGAGGCGACGGCGGCGTGGGCCAGCCACATGCCGCACGCGAGGTGTGCCGCCGCCATCGACGCGGAGCCCCGGGTCACCGGGCACCGCCCGTCTCGGTCTCGGCGGCTACGCGGCGGAGCTCGTCGGCGTCGGCGTGCATGGTCGTGTGCGCCGTGCGGCCTGGCGCCCACAGTTCGTCGGCCTGCCGTGCGAGACGGTCGGCGGCCTCACGCAGTACGGCAGCACGGTCGACGCTGGGCCAATACACCTCGGCCTTAGCCAGTTCGCAGCGCGGGCACACGGGCTGGCCGTCGCGCATGGGGATGTCCATGCCGTCGCGGCCGTGCCAGCGGAAGCCGCACGCGGGGTGCTCGTAGTACGGCGACAGCGGGCGCTCCTCGCGGGCGGTGGCCTGCTCGTCGAGGATGCGGTCGACGGGCGCGGGGAGGACGGCCATCACGGCGTCGGCCTCCACGAGGAACGCCTGGGCAGGCCAGCTGTTGCCGGTCGCGTCGGCGATCGCCTCGGCGATTCGGTCGCGGAGGTTGTCGGCGGGGCGGGGTTCGGTCATCGGTCGTCTCCTGGTGGTGTGGGAGGCTGGCGGGGGCCCGCCCCTGGTTGCGACAGGGGCGGGCTGCGTCGTCCTCGGGGTCACGGGGTTCCCCAGAGCGATGCTTGGCCGGGGAGGACGGGGATGGGTTCGGGGTGTGGCGTGGCCAGGGCGGCGGGTGTGGGCCGGGGGCGAGGCGGGGGCCGTCGCGGTGTGGGCATGTGCCGGTCGGTGGCGCAGAGGCTCGGCGCGTGGCCGATCTCGCCAAGCCAGCCGAGGAGGCGGGGCAGGTTCCGGTCGGGGCCGAAGGCGAGGTAGGTGCCGTCGCAGGAGTCGGCGCCGATCCACCCGGCTATGCCGAGGCGGCGGCGGGAGTTGACTCGCCCCATGTGGACCTGCTTGCCGCGGGCCTTGGCTTCGCGGGCGAGCCGCTCGGCGACGGGGCCGAGTTTCCACTCGGTACTGCCAGCAAGAAACAGGACGTCGATGTCGCCCCAGGGCAGGCCGAGTTCGTCGCATCCGTCCTGCGCGGCGAAGGCTGCGGGCACGCCGAGGCTGCGGATGAATGCCAGCTCAGGCAGTGACTCGGCGAGCGTCGCGGCGGCGTCGAAGGGGACGTCGGGAGCCAGCGCCCACAGGCATCGGTCTGCGCCGTAGCGGGTGACGGTGCGGGTCAGCCAGGCACGCCACTCGGCGAGGCCAGGCCAGTGCTTGCCCTTGCCGTCCGATCCGAACTTCGAGTTGTCGCAGGCGTACCAGGCCCCGGGCGGCACCCGGTTGCCCTGGGCGGGGGTGGTCATGCAGCCGAGGTGTCCGGCGCTCATGGCGGCGCGCACGTCAGGCCCCGACGGCGTGGCGAGGTACAGCACGGCGCCACCTCCTGACCGCGGTGACGGCGGCGACCGGCAGGAGAGTGGCCCACACGATCTTGCCGACGAGCTGGCCGGTGACGGTTGCGGCGGCGACAGGGAATCCGGCGAGCCACAGGAAGACGAGGGTGTCGACGATGGCCCCGACGATGTTGGAGGCGAGGACGGCGCGGGCCCAGCCGCGGTCGCGGAGCGGGGTGTAGACGGCCATGTCGGCCAGCTCGGCGATGAGGAACGCGGTACTGGAGGCGAGGGCGAGGGCGGGGCTGGTGGCCCAGGTGAGTGCGGCGCCGACGGTAATCCCGGCGAGGACCCAGGCGCGGCCGGCGGTGTCCTGGACGAGGTCACGGGCGAGGAGCGCGGCTCCGGCGGCGAGGGTTCCGGCGGTGGCGGTGACGCCGGGGGCGAGGGTGACGAGTCCGTAGTGGGCGGTGAGCCAGTTCGCGGCGGTGATGCTCGCGGTGTAGGCGGTGACGGCGGCGACGGTGCGGGCGCGCATCAGAGGCTCCAGAGGGTGGGTTGGAGGTCGGCGAGGGGGAGTTCGGTTTGGCCGGGGAGGACGTCGTCGGGGCGCGGGGCGGGGATGGTGGCGCGGATCCCGCGGCGTCGCCGTTCGCACACGGGCCCGAGCCCGGAGGGCCTGGGTCGCCGCAGGGCGCGCCCGCAGTCCCGGCATGTAACCCGGGGACCCTCGGCACCTGCCGGGCCGTCAGGCGGCCGTACAGCGGCCACGACGGGCGCGTCACCGGGCAGCGGCAGGGTGACGATCGGCCGGTCCCGCCAGCGGGGCGAGGCGGGGTGCGGGGCGATGGCGGTCACGCGGCACCGTCCCGGTACCGGTCGGGCGACGCGAGGTGCGTCAGGTGCACCCAGCCACACCTGCACTGGTAGGCGTTGAGGAGCTGCCCGAAGGGGACGACGCACCGCTCGGCGGCGAGGCGGGCGGCCTCGGGGGTCGCGTACCGGTGCTTGTCCGGCTGCGGGCACTCGGGAGCCCTGCGGACGGGCCGGGTCCCGCCGAAGCTGCCGTCCGGCATGTCCTCGCCGTAGACCCGCGGGTCGGGGAACTCGATGCTCACGGGGCCACCCCCGACGCACCGTGGACGGTGAACGTGCCGTCGCGGTGCATGACCAGCCACTCGTCCCAGCGGACGACGACCCGCGTCTCGCCCGTGCCGACTCGGAGGCCGACCACGGTGTTCTTGCCGTCGACGAACTGCCAGTAGCCCTTGGCGAACACGTCGAGGCGGTCGAGGTCGTCGTCGACTTGGGCGATGGTGCGGGGTGTCAGGTGCCAGGTGCGGGCCCCGGCGGCTTCGGCCTCGACGAGGGGGCGGCAGTGGTCGCACTCGGCGCGAACGTCGGTGAGGTTGCCGCGCTTGTCGACGTCGCGGTCGGCGAGGTCGCCGAGGAGTTGGCCGCAGCCGTTGCAGGCACGCTGGACCTTGATGGTGGTGACCTTGCGGCCTTCGTCGTTGGTCCAGGTGCGGTCGGGGGTGTGGGTGCGGGTCTTCATCAGCTGATCTCCTCGGCGGCGGCGTGCCTCTCGGCGTGGACGGTGTCGTGGCGGAGCTGCCCGTCGTCGTGGCAGGGGCGTCCGGGCTGGGCGCCGCACCGGCCGCAGGCGGCAACGTGGCGGGCGTGGGCGACGATCCGCCCGTGGTGGACCTCGGGGAGGGGTCGGCGGCCGGAGACGGTGGTGCAGGGGCGGCCGGTCGTGGCGCGGCAGTGCGGGCAGGGGGTGGCCTGCGCCGGGTGGCGGATGGTGCGCAGCGTGGCGCGGAGGGAGGCGGGCATCGGGGCGCCGGTCGTGGTCATCGGGTCTCCTCCTGGGTGCGGGCGAGGGCGGCGGCGGAGACGGCGCGGCGGCGGGCGATCTCCTGCTGCTCGGCGTTCGGGTCGGCCGGGATAGGGCTGGACCGACGGGGGTGGGGCGGGCGTTCGCGGCCGCCGGGGGTGCGGCACGGCCGGCCGATCGCCGCCTTGCACCGGGGGCACTCCCGCCCCAGCGGGCCGGGCCGCTTCACCTCCGGGTGCTGCTCGGCGGCCGCCTGCTCGGGAACGCCGCGGCCGACGGCTGCGAGGGCGCGCAGCACCTCGGGGTGCGGGCCTCCCTCGAGGGCTGCGGCCTGCCGCGGAGTGTCGCGTCGGCCGGAGGCGACGTCGGAGATTTGGCCGCGGAGCCGGGCGAGGTACTGGCGGGGCGTCTCGTCCGGCTGGGCGGGCTCGTACTGGAAGTTCTCGAGGCGCTCGGCGCGGATCTTCCGGGCGATGGCGATGACGTCCGGGGTGGTGACGCGGCGGCGCTTGTCGGGCTCGAGGCCGGCCATCTCCACGGCGTAGAAGCGGGTGAGGGCGGCGTCGGCGTCGGCGTAGTTGATGGAGGCGGCGTTGAGGTCGGAGTGCCAGGCGAGGACGTCGGCTTCACCGGCGATGCGCTGGTCGCGGGCGGCGGCGAGACCGAGGAGCGCTCCAACTTCTTCGTAGCTGATCACTGGTTCTCCCGGTTCTGGGCGTCGGCGGCGGCCTGGAGGCGGCGGCCGACGTCGAGGGCCTGCTGGGTGCGGAGGTCTGAAGTGGCGGGCTTCTGGCCGCGGGCGGCGGCGAGGTGGACGACGGAGCCGCCGACGGCTTCGGGGAGGTGCTGCGGCTGGGTGGCGGGGGTGCCGGGGATCTGGCGCCAGGCGGGGAGGAAGTAGCGGCCGGAGCGCGGCTGCTGGCGGGCGCCCTCCCATGAGCCGCGGGCGGAGACGACGAGTGCGGGGATGCCGCAGCGGAGGATGAGGCTTTCGATGAGGAGCCATTCGCCGGCGGCGAGGTCCCAGCCGACGATCATTCCGGCGGCGGTGAGCGCATCGACGAGGGGCTGGCTGGCGTCGGGGATGCGGGGCTGGTCGCCGATACGAGAGGGCGCTTCGGTGCGCGCACGCGTAGCTAGCTGACTTACTTCCTTCTCCTTCTCTGAAGGAGAAGGAAGGACGGGACGGGACGGGGTGCCGTTACTAACGGCGTTACGAATCCCGCTGACCTGCGACTCTCGCTGATTTTCGGCGCTCGTTACTGCCGCGTAGGAGTCGTCGTCGTGTCGAGTTCGTGTCGCCGAAGCGTCGTTTCCGGCGCTCGAGGGGCCACCCGTAACGCCGTTACGCGGGGCGTTACGGCCACCGTTACGGACGGCCTCCTCCTCGGCAGCCTTCTTCGCCTCACGCTCGGCGCGCTTCCGGTCCCGGTACGCCTTCTGCCGGGCGGCGTTCGCCTCTCGGTCGGCCTTCACCCGGGCGCGGTCCGGGTTGTACTCGAGGTAGTCGTGGACCATCCACCCGTCGGCGATGCGGTCCCACAGGCCTACCTCCTCCAGGTCGGCTGCCGCCCGCTTCGCTCCACGCATGCGGGGCGCGACGAGCGGCAGTTCGCGGTCGAGGATCCTGCCCTCGGTGAGGTTCTCGGAGCACCAGCAGAGCGCCGAGACGTACAGCCGAAACGCACGGTCGCTGAGCAGCGCGACCTTGCGGTGCGACGGGAAGCGATCGTCCACACGGACCCAGGGCATGAGTTCTTCTCTCGGTGGTTCTGGCTGGTGTCAGGCGCCGGCGACGGCGGGTATGGCGGCCGGGGCGGGCGCGGGGACGAGCCGGCGGTTGTGGACGCGCTCGACGGACCGGACGGTGCAGCCCAGCTCCCAGGCGATCTGCTGCTTACTCAGCCCGGCGGCGGTGAGTTCCATAACGAGGTCGGCATCTACGGCGGAGCGCCGGCCAGTACGCAGCTCGGTGGGGACGGTGGGCGCCTCGGGCTCACACGCGGGGTTGTCGATGTCGTCCCAGGCGAGGGGGCCGTGCCAGCCGCGGGCAGCGGCGCGGGTCCGGGTGAGGGTGCTGGTGCCGGGCTGGGTGACGAGGCGCCGGTAGGCGCCGGCGATCTGTCGGGCGAGGTCGGCGTGGATGGTGCGCGGGCGGCCGTAGATGTGCGAGGCGATGGTGTCGGGGCTGACCCCGGATGCCTTGGCGATGGCGTCGTGCGTCCAGCCGATGCAGGCAAGCGCCTGGAGGCGGCGCCGGGTGCCGGTCGCGTCGATGTTGCCCTGACGGGGCGGAGCGAGGCGGATGCCCTGGATGGCGGCGGCGGTGGTCCGGGTGGTGGTGGGGGCCCCGGCCATGATGCGCCGGGCCGTGTCGTGTGTGACGCCGGCAGCGGCGGCGATCTGATGGCGGTTCCAGCCGTGGGCCAAGAGTCGGTTGATCCAGACGCGGGTCTGGGTGGCGTCGATGCGGCGGCGCTGGCCGCGGGCGTGGTCGAGGTGGAGCAGCACCTCGTAGCGGTAGCGGGCCTGCACGCAGGGCCGGTTGCGGCAGCCGGTGGCGTAGCAGGCGGTGGAGCGGCGGCAGGTGGTCATCGTGCTCCTCCCCAGCGGGCGGCGACGGTGATGGCGGTGTAGGTGATGGCGGCGGTGGCCGCGACGACGGCCATGGCGAGGACGGCCTGGGCGACGAGCCACACGGTGTAGGCCAGGTCGAGGACGGCGGCGAGGATGCTCACGCGGCGGCCTCCGTCCGGTACTGGGCGGTGCCGATCCACTGGCGGCAGAGGCTGCGGTGGACGGTGGCCCGGGAGGAGGGGACGACCCCGGCGTGCTCGACGACCCCGGCCGCGGCGGCGGAGGAGAAGGCACCGCCCCAGCGGGCGGGGCTGTCCGGCTCGTCGACGAGGCCTTCGGCGATGAGGTCGGCGGCCTGGAAGGGCTGGCCGCGGCGGGCCATCTCCTCTATCGCGGCGCGGCAGGCGACGGCCCAGTCGGCCGGGGTGTTCTCGATGGCGCGGGCGATGCCGTCGCGCTTCGCGGTCTCGCCGGCGGCCGGGTCGACCGTGCCCGCGATCGGGGTGGGGAACTGGAGCTGGCTCATCGCGGTCACAGGTCGTACTCCTTGATGTGGTCGAGCTCGTCGGCGTGGTCGCGGTCGTGGCAGGGCACGCACAGCAGGCGGGGGCGGCGCTCGATCCGGGCGGTGCACCAGATGTCGTCCTGGTCCTCCAGGCCCGCGATGTAGACAGCGGCCTCGACGAGGTCGACGCGGCCGATCGCGTCGATGCAGTCGTGGACCGGCTTGTACGGGAAGAGGGGCCGGGGCTGGCGGCAGCGGTGGCAGCGGCCCTCGACGGGGGTCTTCGCGGTCATGGCGTGTGGTCTCCTTGGTGGCCGGGGCCGCCGCAGGTTCGGGCCGCGGCGGCCCCGGTAGGCGGTGGGTCAGGCGTCCGGCTGGGCGGTCGGCGGCGTGGACGTGGGCCCGGGGCTTGCGTTCAGCCAGGCGAGGAGCGGACCGGCGACGTCGCGGGCTCCCTGTGGGCGCTTGATGACCTTCCGGTTCAGCTCCGGGCAGCGGGACTTGAGGACCTCAAGGGTGTTGTCGATGTCCATGGCAACGGCCACGTCGAACTCGTACTCGATGCCCTTGCGCTGCTCGGGCCTGGTGCCGACCTGCTTCGGCTTGCCGTTCTCCAGCACCCACTCCGTGTAGGAGCGCATCGAGGCGACGACGTGGCCGGGGTAGGCGAGGAGCGCGGCGACCATGTCGTTCTGGATCGGGGTGCCGTCCTTCCAGCCGGCGAACTTGTTGCCGCCGTACCGACTGCTGGCCCTCTCGACCTGCTCAAGGGTGCCGTCGGTGCCCTTCCAGAAGTGGGAGAGGCTGTCGACGAAGACGGTGGGGTACCCGGCCTGGGCGGCGGAGTCGAGGATGCGGATCAGGTCGCGGGGGTCGTAGCGGTCCATTGAGACGGTGTCGAACTCGACGCCGCCGACACCGGCGTACAGGCTGGCCGCGCCGCTCTCGGTGTCGATGACGGCGAACTTGCGGCCCTCGGACAGGCCGTGGCAGATGCTGAGGCCGGTCCAGGTCTTGCCGGAGCCGGACTGCCCCTGGATGGAGAGGCGGGCCTTGCGGCCGGCCTTGTTGGCGGGGCGGAACGCGAAGTCGGGGGCGGGGGTCTCGGGCCGAGCGGTGCGGCCGGCGTGGACGGGCGGGGGCAGGGTCATGGGTGGCTCCTAGGCGTACTGGCGCTCGACCCAGGCGGGGAGCGAGGTGACGGGGGTGGGGAGGTAGCCGGGCCATTCGCCGTGGGCGAGGCACCAGCGGTAGGCGTTGACGCCGACCTGGTTGAGGTGGCGGCCGACGTGCCGGGCGACCGGGTCGAGCGTCGTGACGGTGACCAGGTAGGGCGGCTCCTTCTCCTGGAAGACGAAGGAGAAGGGGCGCTCGGGGTCGACGAGGTCGAGGGCGAGGCCGCCGTCCGTGTACCACTCCTGCTGCTGGTGGTAGCCGTAGTCGTGCACGGCCTTCGGCAGGTCGTTGGGGTGCGCGGACCGGGTGGACTTGTAGTCGACGCCGCGGCCGTCGTGGCGGAGCCAGTCGTAGCGGGCCCGGCCCCACACGCCGTCCTCGACCTCCCAGAACAGCGACAGTTCGGCGGTGCCGCTGCCGGGCTCCAGCAGCTCGGCGGCTTCCGGGTCCTCGCGGAGGGCGGCGGCCATGGCCTGCACCTGGTCGAAGGCGGCCTGCTTCAGCGGCAGCTTGCCCTCGGCGCGGATCGCGGCGACCTCGGCCTTCACGCTCTTGGTGTCCCAGCGGTCCGCGTCAACGACGACCAGCTCGGGCCCGTCGTCGAGGACCAGCTTGTGCGCGGCGGTGCCGAAGTCGAAGGCGGCCTTGTACGGCTGTGGGTTGTCGAGGTGCCAGCGGAACGTGGCCGGGCTCTTGGTCGCGAGGCGCCGCACGCCGGTCGAGGAGAGGCTGCCGCCGGGCACCGGGTCGGCGTGGTAGACGTCGGCCGGGATGTCGTAGGCGCCCGGCGTCACGCCGGTCACTGCTGCCCCTGCCCGGCCGTCGGCTGGGCGGCGGGGACGAGGGCGTCCCACAGGTCGCGGGTCCAGCGGGCGTCACCGAGCGCGGTGTGCCCCACGTCCGGCGCGGGCGGCTCGACACCCGCCCAGCGAGACAGTCCGTAGGAGGAGAAGGGCAGCGCCGGGAGGTCACCGTCCCGCAACTCCCCGCCGACGCCGCTGAGCGTCACGGCCAGGCCGTACTGCCGGCCAGCAGCGAGGGTTGCGACGTCGATGGTGCGGTAGTGCCACGGCTTCGGCTTCTCGAAGTAGCCGCCGAAGAAGTTGGCGAGAAACTCCGCGTCGAAGGCCGGGTTGGAGCCGATCACGATGGCGCCATCGAGGAGGCGGTACAGCTGGCGGGCGGCGGCCTGCCGGTCGTCCCACTTCCAGCCGGGGGCGGTGACCCGCTCCATGTACCGGTTGATCTCGAGCGCCTTGGGGTCAGCGTCGGCGAAGCAGGCGGGGAGGAGGCGGAAGGTGTGCTCGGTGTCGTGGCCGTCCTCGCGGAGGATGACGGCGACCTCCCACACCTCGTGCAGGAACGGGTCGAGTCCGGTGGTCTCGGTGTCGACGAAGGCGAGCTTCGTGCTCATGTGGTTCTCCAAGAAGGTGGGGCGCCGGCGGGGCGGGGGTGTCACCGCCCCGCCGGGCGATCAGGCGGCGTCGGGCCGGGGGATCTCGACGGTGTCGGCGAGGGGGCTGGCGCCGAGGCGGCGGACGGGCCCGTGCTCGAAGCGGTCGTCGAGGACCTGGCAGGGCTGGGTGTCGGCGATGACGTGCGCGGCGCGGACACCCACCTCGATGCGGCGTTCGAGGTCGGCGATGCGCCGGTCCCGGTCCGTCACGGCCTGCTCCGCCTGGGCGAGTTCGGCCCGGGCGACGCGCAGGTCCTCCAGCGCGCCGGAGAAGTCGATGCCCGCCTGGTCGAGCTGGGTCATCAGGTCGGCGACCGTGCCGCGCAGGGCGTCGATGATGCGGACGTCCTCGGCGTGGGCGGCCCGGAGTTCGGCCGGCGTGGCGCCGCGGTGACGGCCTCGGGTGCGGGTGCGTATCGGGTTCACGAGTCCCCTCCCGGGGTTCCGCAGGTGCAGGTGGTGGGGTCGGTATGGCCGTCGGCGCAGCGGCAGTCGGGACGGCCGGGGCAGTCGTCGCACGGCTCGACGTCGGCGGGGGCGGCCAAGCGGCGGAGGCGCCGGGCGAGGCCAGCGGCGGCTTCCAGGGACCGCACGACGGCCCGGGGGTGGAAGTCGATCCCGTTGATCGCGGTCGCCACCCGCAGCGCCTCGGCACGGGCCTCGGCCAGGCGCCGGGTCAGCTCGGCGTTCTCCTGCTCCAGGCCGACGGCCCACCGCCGGGCCCGGTCCCGTTCTTCCCGGCGCCGCCGGGACTGGGTGTAGAAGTACTCGACCGTGCGGCACAGCTCGTCCTGCTTGTCGGTGAGCCGAGTGACCACCGAGCGGACGGCCGGGTCGCGCTTGATGAGGTCGGCTGTCCACGCGTCGGTCAGGAGCAGGCGGTTCTCGGCGCTCGCCAGCCACGTGCGCAGGGCATCCTTCGCCTCGCGCGCCGTGTCTCCCCACACGTTGGCCGCGTGGTACTCGTGGGCGACGTCGAGCGCGTCGCCCCACTCGGCGGTGCACACCCGCTCCCACATGCCGGTCGGCAGTAGGTAGCTGACCGGCTCCAGGCCGGGAACGCGGGCGAATACCTGGACCTGCTTCTCGCAGGGGTGGGCGAAGTCGAAAGAGTCCTGGCGGACTCGGACGTGCGGCTCGTTCATCGGTTCCCCCTGGTGGCGGTTCGGCGGACGCGGTAGGCGTCGCAGGAGCAGGTGGTGGGGTGTCCGCAGGCGCGGTGGGCGCGGCGGGCGGTGACGCCCTCGACCCATCCGGCTTCGGACACGGCGTCGTTGGTGAGGAGGCGGTGGGCCTCGGCGTCGATGTCGGGCGACAGGGCCACCTGCCAGCCGGCGTTGAACGCCAGCAGGTAGCGGGCCGGGTCCTCGGACTGCTCGGCGCGCTCCTCGGCGAGCGACCACGGGCTACGCATCGGTGCCTCCCTGGAGGAGCGCCCGGAACTCGGCCGGGACCTCGGCCAGTTCGGCGGCGCGGGCGGCGGCCCGGGCGATGCTGTCCGCGTAGGCGGCGCACACCTGCGGCGACCAGCCGGACTCCGGGCCGAGCGCCTCGTGCCACTCCAGGTCCACCGCGGCGACCACGGCCTGCACGATGTCCTCGTGGCGGGACTTGATCAGGCAGACGGTCATCAGGCACCGCCCTGCTCGGCGCGCAGCCGCTCGATCTCCGCGCGGGCCTCGGCCAGCTCGTCGGCCGTGGTGCGCTCCCGCTCGACGTGCTCGGCGACGGTGTCCCGCCACCGCTGCACGCCGGCCAGGACCCGGTCGGCGACCGCGAGCATCTGCTCGGGCGTCATGTCCGTCGGGCGGGCGATGGTGATCTGGTCGCTGGCGATGCTGCCCGGGTAGAGGCTGAGGGTGCCGTCCGTGGCGCCCCACATCTCGATGTGGCCCTCGGGGGTCCAGTAGGTGCGGTACGTGCTCACGCGGTCCTCCGCGGGTGGGTGAGGTCCACGCGGAGGGCGGGGACGGTGCTGTCGGGGTCGGTGTCGTGGAGGAGGTGCCGCTGCTCGGCGAGCGCGCCTTCGTACAGGCGGCGCATGCGGGCCGCGGCGGCGTCCAGGTCGGCGGCGAGGGTGGTCAGGTTCGTCGTCACGCCGCACCGCCGAGGTCCAGCTGGGTGGGGTCGCTGGTGGTCCTGTCGCAGAACCGGGCGATCTCCTCGAAGGAGTGGGCCTCGCGGCCGTACTCAAGAGCGAAGAGGGCGCGGAAGTTCAGCTCGAACTCGGCCGCCTTCTCCGTTGCGCGCCCCAAGGGGCAGCCTCGGGCGACCAGGTACCGCTCGGCGGCAGTCGGGTCCTCCGCAGCCCAGGGCGCGCCATCCAACGCGACGACCTTCTTCAAGGCGTCGTACATGGCGTCGCAGGCGGCCCAACGGTTCTCGTCGTTGGCGAGGGAGGCGATGAGCTTGACCTGCTCGGTCAGCTCCTCCATTCCGAGGGCATCCTGGCGGTGCTGTGCAGCCTCTGCCCAGTTCGTCCGCCGGTGCTTCGCGGCCTTCTCCCAGGCGACGCCGACAGAGGCAGCGTGAGCGAGCCGGGCGTCGAGTTCCGCCTCGCTCAGCCGCTCGTACTGGAGGCCCGCCGCGAACTCGACGATTTCGTCGTAGTGCGCGTCGGTGAACGCCTCACGCCCTGACGAGGCAGGCCAGCGCTCTGCGGCGAAGGCGATGAGCAGCTTTTCGTTTGCATCGCATCCGGTGTGCGGTGCGGAGACCCAGCGGCGGAGAATTGTGTGGCCGTGCATTGCGGCCGCCTTCTCGTGCTCGCGAACGCGGGCCTGGGGCCTGCCGGACTGGCCAACCTTGACGATGCCGCTGCTGAACTCGATTACATAGACGTACCGCTCAGCGCGGTGGCGGACCTGCTCGCGTTCACTGAACGCGATGGCGGCGGGAGGGTCGGGCATGATGGAGGACACGCGGTGCCCTTTCTCTTCGGAGTGACGGAGGGGTGCTGCGAGGCCCCTGCTGCCGGTGTGTGAGAGCCCGGCGCGGGGGCCGGCCGCGTTCTAGGCGGCGGCGCGGAGCTTGCTGTACTTGTTCGGGAGGCGCTCGCCTTCCTGAAGCACCCACCGGATGTGTGCCGCGGTCATGCGCGGGCTCTTGCCGATGCGGGTGTGGGGGATCTGCTCGGCCTGGATGGCCTCGGTCACCCAGTTTTCGGTCTTGCCAAGCAGGCCGGCCGCCTCGGCGGGGGTATAGGCCTTCAGCTCCGGGTCCCCCTGGTGCGCGGCGAGGCCGTCGATGGCGACGGTGAGGCGCTCAACGAGCGCCAGGAGCGTCGCCGTCATCCCCTCCTGCGTGCTGATCACTGGTCTTCTCCCTGGTGATGGCGTCGAGTGGGATGCGCAGCTCACCGGCTATGCGGCGGAGGGTTTCGTCTCCCGCCCCCTGGCGTCCGGTCTCCACGTGGGAGAGGTAGCCGGGGTCGCGGCCGATGAGGTGCGCGAGCCGCCGCAGGCTCAGTCCGCGCAGTTCCCGGATGACCCTGATTGCAGCTCCGTTCGGTGTCACAACACCCAACGTAGACCCTTTGTTGGGTGTTGGCAAGCCAGGGACCCGCATTGGTTGGGTGTCGCGCCGGTTTGCTGGGTGCGGGCGCCGAGGGGGGGAGTGACGTGCATATGCCGAATACGCCGAGGCAACAGAAAGTGCGCCCCCAGCACCGATCGATACTGGTCAAAAGCGGGTATGGGTGGGTGCGCGTTGTCAGGTCGTGCGGCATGATGAGGGACCATGACTAGGGACTGGACGCGACTCGCCTCCGCCATCGAGGGCCGGCGCCGGGAAATCGGCTTCACGCAGGTAGACCTGGCCGAGGCCGCGGGCGTGAGCGAGTCGACCGTTCAGAACCTGGAGTCCGGGCAGGCGCGCCGGCGCCTGCCGAGTTCACTCCCCCGCATCGAGATCGCGCTCGGCTGGGAAACCGGCTCCGGCGAGAAGGTGCTCGAAGGTGCCGAGCCCACACTGAAGCCGCAGCCCGAGAAGCCTCAAGCCGGTCAGCCCACAGTTCTGCCGCTGCGCATCCAGCAGGAGTTGGAGGACGGCCAGCTCCTCGACGCCACCGTCCTGGACCTGACGCCCGACTCCTCCGCCAAGATGATCGTGGTCGTCAAGGGTGAGGAGGGCGCCACGCCCGAGCAGATCAGGCGCGACCTGCTGGCCTGGGCGGACAAGCAGCGGCGCCTCCAGGACTAGCAGGGGTCAATTTGACCCCTCACCCATCCGTCCCCCAGTCGGTACGATTACCTCACCCAATCTTCGAGGGTACTTGGGGGCAGCGTGGCCTATGGGGAGAAGCGCGGATACGACAAGCGCGCGAAGAAGTGGCGGTACCGCGGCCGGTACAAGCTGCCGAACGGCAAGTACGGATCGGTCACCCGCGACGAGGCGGGCCAGCCCTTCTACACCGAGCGCGCCGCCGAGGCATACGCCCACGGCCTCGAAGTCGACGTCCGCCGGAAGACGTTCATCAACCCCCGCGACGGCCGCATCACGGTCGCCGAGTGGGCGGAGCTGTGGCTCCAGTCGATCGATGTAGGGCCGCTCAGCGAACGGGAGTACCGGGGCAGGCTGAAGAGCCGCATCCTGCCCGAGTGGGGCGATGTGGCGATCGGTGACCTGTCGGCCGCAGGTTGCGCGGCCTGGGAGAAACGCCTCCGCGCTCAGTTCAGCAAGAACTACGCGGATGCCGTGGTGTCCGTACTGAGGACGATGCTCGATGACGCGGTCGTGGAGCGCCTGCGGCCGGACAACCCCGTAGCTGCCAGGAAGCTCGGACGGCGAGGCCGGCACAAGCCGAAGCCGAAGGACGAACGAGTCATCGCGACCCCTCGCCACGCCCTGCTGATCGCCCGCAACGGCCTGGCTATGCGCGGACTGAACGAGTACGTGCTCGTCCTTGCCTCCGCATACACGGGGCTGCGCATCGGCGAGCTTGCCGGCGTACATCGCGATCAGCTTGAGCTGGTCGACAAAGGGATGGGCGCCCGGTTGCACGCAGTGCAGCAAAGCCAATACGTGAACGGCGTGTTCACGGAGATCGAGCCCAAGTACGACTCGGGGCGCGGGCTGATCCTGCCGCCGTTCCTTGCCGAGCTGCTCGGCGAACTGGTGGCATCGCGTAAGTCCGAGTGGGTGTTCACCGCGCCGAAGGGCGGTCGGTTGTTGCGTGGCGGCGACTGGTACTCGGAGACCTGGCGGGCGATGGTGGACGGCAGGGCGCCGCGAGGTGCCATCCGCGGTGCGAAGGCGCGCGTCGGGGTACGTCCCGTGCTGGGTGTCGAGGGGCTGACGCCGCACGGCCTGCGGCACTCTCAGAAAGTGTGGCTCGACGAGGCCGGCCATCCGCGTGTCGCTGTGGAGGCGAGGATGGGGCATGTTCTCCAAGGGGTGGAAGGCATCTACTCCCATGTGACGTTGGCGATGGAGTTGAAGATCGCCGCCTCATTGCAGACACTGTGGGAGGAGTCGCTGCGCGTCGTCGTGGATCGGCGCGAGCTGGGTCGGTACCCCTCGCTGGAACCGACGATGCCGCAGCAGCGCAAGGTGAGGCACAGGGCGAAAGCCGGAAGTTGATCTCCCAAATCTCTCCCACATCGCACTTCGCGGCCGTGCACGACGACGCGGAAGGCCCCCTCGAAGAACCGAGGGGGCCTTCCGCGCTTCAGGTGGCAGGCTTCTGAGCAGGCAGTTTCTACTTCCGCCCCTCGCCCACGCCCAGCTCCCGGGCGATGAGCATGCGCTGGACCTCGCTGGTGCCCTCGCCGATCTCCAGGATCTTGGAGTCGCGCCACATGCGGGCCACCGGGTACTCGTTCATGAAGCCGTAGCCGCCGTGGATCTGGGTGGCGTCGCGGGCGTTGTCGACGGCGACCGTGGAGGAGTACAGCTTGGCGGCGGCGGCCTGCTTCTTGAAGGGCTCGCCCGCGACCAGGCGGCTGGCCGCGTCGCGCCAGGCGAGGCGGGCGGTGTAGGCGCGGGTGTCCATGTCGGCGATCTTGAACTGGATCGCCTGGTTGGCGCCGATCGGCTTGCCGAAGGCGTGGCGTTCGGCGGCGTACTTCACGGATTCGTCGACGCAGCCCTGGGCGAGGCCGGTGCCGAGGGCGGCGATGGCGATGCGGCCCTCGTCGAGGATGCGCAGGAACTGGGCGTAGCCCCGGCCCTGTTCGCCCAGCAGGTTGGCGGCCGGGACGCGGACCTCGTCGAAGGAGAGCTCGCGGGTGTCGGAGGCGTTCCAGCCGACCTTGGAGTACTGCGCCGCCACGGTGAAGCCGGGCGTGCCGGACGGGACGATGATCGCGGAGATCAGCGGGGAGCCGTCGGGCTTGCGGCCGGTGACGGCGGTGACGGTGACCAGGCCGGTGATGTCGGTGCCGGAGTTGGTGATGAAGCACTTGCCGCCGTTGATGACCCACTCGTTCGCCGCCTCGTCCAGGCGGGCGGTGGTGCGGGTGCCGCCCGCGTCCGAGCCGGCACCGGGCTCGGTGAGGCCGAAGGCGCCGAGGATCTCGCCGGAGCACAGGCGCGGCAGCCACTGGCGCTTCTGCTCCTCGGTGCCGAAGAGGTGGATCGGCATGGCCCCCAGCGAGACGCCCGCCTCCAGGGTGATGGCCACCGACGAGTCGACGCGGGCCAGCTCCTCCAGGGCGATGCCGAGGGCGAGGTAGTCGCCGCCCATGCCGCCGTACTCCTCGGGGAAGGGCAGGCCGAAGAGGCCCATGCGGCCCATCTCGCGGACGATCTCGTAGGGGAACTCGTGGCGCTCGTAGAGGTCGCCGATCTTCGGCGCGATGACGTCGTGGGCGAACGCCTCGACGGTACGGCGGAGTTCCTCGTGTTCGGCGGAGAGCCGGTGGTCCAGGGACATCGGGTACGACTCCTAGTGGGCTGCGGCGGGGTACGGCGGCAGTGCAGGGAGAGCGCTACTCCTGGTGGGAGAGGGCGCGGACGGTACGGGACGGGCTGGGGCGGCCCAGCCGTCCGGCGAGCCAGTCGCTGGTGGCGACGAGCGCGCCGAGGTCGGTGCCGGTGTCGATGCCGAGGCCGTGCAGCATCCACACCAGGTCCTCGGTGGCGAGGTTGCCGGTGGCGCTCCTGGCGTACGGGCAGCCGCCGAGGCCCCCGGCGGAGGCGTCCACGACGGTGACGCCGTGCTGGAGCGCGGCGAGGGTGTTGGAGAGGGCCTGGCCGTACGTGTCGTGGAAGTGGACGGCGAGCGCGCCGGGGCCGACGCCCGCCGCGTGCAGGGCGCGCAGCAGCGAGCCGACCTGGCCCGGGGTGGCGACGCCGATGGTGTCGCCGAGCGACAGCTCGTCGCAGCCCATGGCGTGCAGGGCGGTGGCGACACGCACCACCTGGGCCTCGGGGACGGGGCCCTCCCACGGGTCGCCGAAGCACATCGAGAGGTAGCCGCGCACGCGCAGGCCCTCGGCCTTGGCGCGGGTGACCACCGGCTCGAACATGGCGAGGGACTCGTCCACGGTCCGGTTGAGGTTGCGGCGGGCGAAGGTCTCGGTGGCGGAGGCGAAGACCGCGACGTGGCGGGCGCCGAGGACCAGTGCCCGGTCCAGGCCCCGGGCGTTGGGGACCAGGACGGGCAGGTCGGTGCCGGACTCCCGGAGCCCGTCCAGCATCGGGAAGAGCTGTTCGGCGTCGGCGAGCTGGGGCACCCACTCGGGGCGGACGAAGCTGGTCGCCTCGACGGTGGTGAGCCCGGCGGCGGCCAGCCGCCGCACGAACTCCGCCTTCACCTCGGTCGGGACGACCGCCTTCTCGTTCTGCAGCCCGTCACGCGGACCGACCTCGTGGATCCGGACCCGGGAGGGCAGTCCGTCGGCGCGGACCACCATGGGCAGGCCCGGGATGCCGGGCGCGGTGGCGGGGGTCGGTGAGTCGGTCATGCCTGCGCCTCCTCGGCGGGGGTGGCGGGAGCCTGCCGTACGAGGGCGGCTTCGGAGGGGGCGGCGCCGTTCGGGGCCTCGGGCGCCTCCGGCGGAGTCACCACGGCGAGGACCTGGTCCATGGCGACCGTCGTCCCCGGGGTGACGTCGAGTTCGGTGACCGTTCCGGCGTGCGGGGCGCAGATGACGTGCTCCATCTTCATCGCCTCCACCACCAGCAGGCCCTGCCCCTCCTCGACCTCCTCGCCGACGGCGACCTTGACCAGCGTCACCGTCCCCGGCATGGGCGCGGTCAGCGCCTTCGCGCCGGCCGCCCGGTCGGCACCGGCCAGCGCCTCGGCGACCGGGTCGACATCGGTGACCTGCCAGGCGTCGCCCTCGCGGGCCAGCCACTGCCCGGCCCGGCGGAAGGTGTGCCGGATTCCGTCGAGGGTGACGGCGACGGTGTCGGCGGTGACCCGGTGGGTGCCGGGCGCCTCGCCGGTGTATGCCACCGTCTCCTGGCCGGGGACGCGCAGGTGGTGGACGACGGGGGCGGGCGGCCCCGCCAGCCGCCAGCCGTCGGCGGCCGCGAACGGATCGCTCCAGCCCCGCGCGTCCGGGGCGGGGGCCAGCTCGGCCAGGCGTACGGCGGCCGCGGCCTCGTAGACCTCCGGCGGGACGCCCGGGTCGGCCAGGGCGTCGGCCTCGCGTTCGACCAGGCCGGTGTCGAGGGCGCCCGCGACGACCGCCGGGTGGGCCAGGAGGCGGCGCAGGAACCCGGCGTTGGTGGGGACGCCGAGGGTGACGGTGTCGGCGAGGGCCGCGCGCAGGCGGCGCAGGGCGGTGGGGCGGTCGGGGCCGTAGGCGATGACCTTGGCGAGCATCGGGTCGTAGACGCTGGTGACCTCGGTGCCCTCGCTGAGGCCGGAGTCGGTGCGCACGCCCGGCCCTGCCGGTTCGGTGAGGGCGAGGACGGTGCCGCCCGAGGGGAGGAAGCCCCGGGCGGGGTCCTCGGCGCAGAGGCGGGCCTCGACGGCGTGGCCGGTGAGGGTGACGGCGTCCTGGGTGAAGGGGAGCGGTTCGCCCGCCGCCACCCGCAGCTGCCACTCGACCAGGTCGACCCCGGTGATCAGCTCGGTGACGGGGTGCTCCACCTGGAGGCGGGTGTTCATCTCCATGAAGCAGTAGCCGGCCGGGTCGTCGCCGGGGACGATGAACTCGACCGTCCCGGCGCCGGTGTAGCCGCAGGAGCGGGCGGCCTGCACGGCGGCTTCGCCCATCGCGGCCCGGGTCGCCTCGTCCAGCAGGACGCTCGGCGCCTCCTCGACGATCTTCTGGTGGCGGCGCTGGAGCGAGCACTCCCGCTCGCCGAGGTGGACGACGTTCCCGTGGCCGTCGGCCAGCACCTGGATCTCGATGTGCCGGGGCCGGTCGATCCACCGCTCCACCAGCAGTGTGTCGTCGCCGAACGAGGCGCGGGCCTCGCGCCGGGCGGCGGCGATCTCCTCGGCCAGCGCGCCCTCCTCGCGGACCAGCCGCATCCCCTTGCCGCCGCCGCCCGCCGAGGGCTTCAGCAGCACCGGCATGCCGATCCCGCGGGCCGCCTCGGCCAGCTCGGTGTCGGTCAGGCCGCTGCCGGAGGAGCCGGGGACGACCGGGACCCCGGCCGCGCGCACCGTCTCCTTGGCGCGGATCTTGTCGCCCATCAGCGCGATGGCGTCGGCGGGCGGCCCGATGAAGGCGAGCCCGGCCTCGGCGCAGGCCCGCGCGAAAGCGGCGTTCTCGGCGAGGAAGCCGTACCCCGGGTGGACCGCCTGGGCGCCGGTGCGGCGGGCCGCCTCCAGCAGGCGGGGGATGTGCAGGTAGCTCTCGGCGGCGGCCGGCGGGCCGATGCGTACGGCGGTGTCGGCCTCCCGGACGTGCCGCGCGTCGGCGTCGGCGTCGCTGTACACCGCGACCGAGCGGACCCCCAGCTCCCGCAGAGTGCGGATGACGCGTACCGCGATCTCGCCCCGGTTGGCGACGAGCACCGTGTCGAACATGGTTCTGGCTCCTCCTGGTGCGGCGTGGCGTACGGCCTGGTCGGTGGGCATGCCGCTCACATCCGGAAGACGCCGAAGCCCTGGGCCTCGCCGTCCCGCGCGGGGACCGGTGCCTGGGCGCAGGCGGTCAGGGCGAGGCCGACGACGCGGCGCGTCTGGAGCGGGTCGATGACGCCGTCGTCCCAGAGGCGGGCGGTGGCGTAGTAGGGGTCGCCCTGCGTCTCGTACTGGGCGCGCACCGGCGCCTTGAACTCCTCCTCGGCCTCGGCCGGCCACTCCTCGCCGCGCGCCTCCATCTGGTCGCGCTTGACGGCGGCGAGGACCGAGGCGGCCTGCTCGCCGCCCATCACGGAGATCTTGGCGTTGGGCCACATCCACAGGAAGCGGGGGCTGTAGGCCCGGCCGCACATCGAGTAGTTGCCCGCGCCGTACGAGCCGCCGATGACGACGGTCAGCTTGGGGACGCGGGCGCAGGCGACGGCGGTGACCATCTTGGCGCCGTGCTTGGCGATGCCGCCCGCCTCGTAGTCGCGGCCGACCATGAAGCCGGAGATGTTCTGGAGGAAGAGCAGCGGGATGCCGCGCTGGTCGCAGAGCTCGATGAAGTGCGCGCCCTTCTGGGCGGACTCCGAGAAGAGGATGCCGTTGTTGGCGACGATGCCGACCGGGTGGCCGTGGATCCGCGCGAAGCCGGTGACCAGGGTCTGCCCGTACTCCTGCTTGAACTCGGCGAAGCGGGAGCCGTCCACGATCCGTCCGATGACCTCGCGCACGTCGTACGGCGTGCGCGAGTCGGCCGGGACGGCGCCGTAGAGGCCCGCCGGGTCCAGGGCCGGTTCCTCGACGGGGAGCAGCTCCCAGCTGGGCTCGGGGGAGGGCGGCAGGGTGGCGACGATGTTGCGGACGATGCGCAGGGCGTGCGCGTCGTCCTCGGCGAGGTGGTCGGTGACGCCGGAGGTCCGCGAGTGGACCTCGCCGCCGCCCAGCTCCTCGGCGGTGACGACCTCGCCGGTGGCCGCCTTCACCAGCGGCGGCCCGCCGAGGAAGATCGTGCCCTGGCCGCGCACGATGACCGCCTCGTCGCTCATCGCCGGGACGTACGCGCCGCCGGCCGTGCAGGAGCCGAGGACGGCCGCGATCTGGGCGACGCCCGAGCCCGAGAGGCGGGCCTGGTTGTAGAAGATGCGGCCGAAGTGGTCCCGGTCGGGGAAGACCTCGTCCTGCATCGGCAGGAAGGCGCCGCCGGAGTCGACCAGGTAGAGGCAGGGCAGCCTGTTCTCCAGCGCCACCTCCTGGGCGCGCAGGTGCTTCTTGACCGTCATCGGGTAGTACGTGCCGCCCTTGACCGTGGCGTCGTTGGCCACGATCACGCAGAGCCGGCCCGAGACCCGCCCGATCCCGGCGATCACCCCGGCGGCCGGGGCGCCCCCGCCGTACATCCCGTCGGCTGCCAGCGGGGCCAGCTCCAGGAAGGGCGAGCCCGCGTCGAGCAGGGCGTCGACCCGGTCGCGGGGGAGGAGCTTGCCGCGGGCCACATGGCGGGCCCGGGACTTCTCACCGCCGCCGAGGCGGGCCTCGGCCAGCTTCTCGCGCAGCCGTGCGGCGAGCTTGGTGTGCGCCTCTTCGTTGGACCGCCAGGTGTCGGACGCCGGATCGGCGGCGCTGCCCAGCACTGGTGCCTCTCGCATGGCCTGTGGCTCCCTTGCCGTGACCGGAGCGGCCTCCCGAGAGGGACCGCTCCGGCGTTAATGACCGTTAACGCGTTGCGGACAGGTTAACGACCGCTAACGACCCTGTCTAGAATGAGTTCCATGACTCCCACCGCCACCCCCACCCGCCGCGAGCAGATCCTGAAGGAGGCCGCCCGCCTCTTCGCCGAGCGCGGCTTCCACGGGGTCGGCGTCGACGAGATAGGGGCCGCCGTCGGTATCAGCGGGCCCGGCCTCTACCGCCACTTCGCGGGCAAGGACGCGATGCTCGCCGAGCTGCTCGTCGGCATCTCCGAACAGCTCCTGGAAGGCGGCCGGCAGCGCGCCGAGGGGGCCGGCCGGGCCGCTCCGGAGGCCGTCCTCGACTCGCTCATCGCGGGCCACATCGACTTCGCCCTCGACGACCGCCCCCTGATCACCCTCCACGACCGCGAGCTGGACCGCCTGCGCGACGCCGACCGCAAGCGGGTCCGCCGCCTCCAGCGGCAGTACGTCGAGCTGTGGGTCGAGGCGGTCCGCCGCCTCTATCCGGAGTTCGGCGAGCCCGCCGCCCGGGCCACCGTCCACGCGGTGTTCGGCCTGCTCAACTCCACCCCGCACCTCGGCCGCCCCGGCGCCCTGCCGGGCCGCTCCGGGATGGCGGAGCTGCTCCACCGGCTGGCCCGGGGCGCCTTCGCGGCCGGCGCGGGGGTGCCTCCGCGGGGGTGACGCGCGCCGGGTGCGGACATGGCTCCGCGCGAGTGACGCGCACCGGGCGCGGGGCCCCGCGTGACGGCCGTCGCATGCCCTGGACAGCCACCGGAACCGCCGGGTAACTTGCGTCTGAGCAAGCGCTTAGCTGGCGTCGGCGCGTCGTACGCCGGTGAGCCGCGCTTGCGCGCCCATGGCCGGACCGAAAGACGCGGCCCGGACGAGAGTGGGCCGGCAGCCCCCGAGGCGGCCGGTCACGAGCCGATCTAGGAGCATCACATGCGTCGTACGGTGTACAACGAGGACCACGAGGCGTTCCGCGAGACCCTCCGCGCCTTCATCGAGGCCGAGGTCGTCCCCGTCTACGACGAGTGGCTCGCCGCCGGTCAGGCCCCCCGCGACTTCTACTACAAGCTCGGTGAGCTGGGCATCTTCGGCATCGAGGTGCCCGAGGAGTTCGGCGGCGCCGGCGAGGAGTCCTTCAAGTACCAGGCGATCATCTCCGAGGAGTGCGCCCGCGCCGGTGTCTCCTTCGGCGGCTCCGGCGTCCACGTCGCGCTCTGCCTGCCCTACCTCAAGGCGTACGCCACCGAGGACCAGAAGAAGCGCTGGCTGCCCGACTTCGTCAGCGGCACCACGATGTACGCCATCGCCATGACCGAGCCCGGCACCGGCTCCGACCTGGCCGGCATGAAGACCACCGCCAAGCTCTCGGCCGACGGCTCGCACTACGTGCTCAACGGCGCCAAGACCTTCATCACCGGCGGCGTCCACGCCGACCGCGTCATCGTCTGCGCCCGCACCGCCGCCCCGACCCCCGAGGACCGCCGCTTCGGCATCTCCCTCTTCGTGGTCGACACCACGTCCGAGGGGTACGCGGTCGGCCGCAAGCTCGACAAGCTGGGCCTGCGCACCTCCGACACCGCCGAGCTCTCCTTCACCGACGTCAAGGTCCCCGTCGAGGACCTGCTCGGCGAGGAGAACAAGGGCTTCTCCTACCTCGGCCAGAACCTCCCCCAGGAGCGGCTGGGCATCGCGGTGGGCGCCTACGCCCAGGCCGCCGCCGCGATCCGGTTCGCCAAGGAGTACGTCCAGGACCGCACGGTCTTCGGCAAGACCGTCGCCTCCTTCCAGAACACCAAGTTCGAGCTGGCCGCCTGCCAGGCCGAGGTCGACGCCGCCGAGGCCGTCTGCGACCGCGCCCTGGAGGCCCACGACGCCGGTGAGCTGAGCGCCGCCGAGGCCGCCTCCGCCAAGCTCTTCTGCACCGAGGTCGCCTCCCGCGTCATCGATCGCTGCCTCCAGCTCCACGGCGGCTACGGCTACATGAACGAGTACCCGATCGCCCGCCTGTACGCGGACAACCGGGTCAACCGCATCTACGGCGGCACCAGCGAGGTCATGAAGATGATCATCGCCAAGAACATGGGTCTCTGAGACCGGAAGCCCTTCAGCGGCCGAGCAGTCCAGCAGTCCCGTGGTCCGTCGGACCTGACCGGAAGCGGAGCCACCCACAAGTGAACGACGCACTGGCCGGACTGCTGGTCCTGCTCGACCTGGAGCGGGTCGAGCAGGACATCTTCCGCGGGCAGTCCCGCTCGGCCGTCATCCCCCGCGTCTTCGGCGGCCAGGTCGCCGCCCAGGCGCTGGTGGCGGCCGGGCGGACCGTCCCGGACGACCGGCACACCCACTCCCTCCACGCGTACTTCCTGCGCCCGGGCGACCCGGGCGCGCCGATCGTCTACACCGTCGACCGGATCCGCGACGGCCGCTCCTTCACCACCCGCCGGGTCGTCGCCGTCCAGCACGGCCAGCCGATCTTCCACCTCTCCGCCTCCTTCCAGGTCTGGGAGGAGGGCCTGGACTACCAGGAGCCGATGCCGCCCGCACCGGACCCGGAGACCCTGGCGACCGCCGAGGAGATGGTCCCCCGGTACGCCGCCGCCTTCACCGACGAGGGCGTAGCCGAGCGCCTCCTGGAGGCCCGCGCCGCCGTCGACCTGCGCTACGTCCACGAGCCCCCGTACGCCACCCGCGGCGCCCCGCGCGAACCCCGCTCCCAGGTCTGGTTCCGCACCAACGGCAAGCTCGGCGACGTCGACCCGCTGACGCACGTCTGCCTCACCACGTACGTCTCCGACATGACCCTGCTCGACTCGGTCCTCCTCGCCCACGGCCGCGGCGGCTGGACCACCGGCGACATCACCGGCGCCAGCCTCGACCACGCCATGTGGTTCCACCGCCCCCTGCGCGCCGACGACTGGCTCCTCTACGACCAGCACTCCCCGTCCGCCTCCGGCGGCCGCGGGCTCGGCCAGGGCCGCATCTACACCCGGGGCGGGCAGCTCGCGGTGACGGTGATCCAGGAAGGGGTCATGCGGGTTCCGCGGTGACGGGGCTCCGCCGTGCGCGGGGCACGCCGCCCGCCTGCCAGGCCGGCGGCCCCGGTCCCGCCTCCCCGGCCCCGCCGGACGAATCGGGCATACTCCCCGACCATGGGTGCAGCCTCAGCGGAACCTGACGACCCCGGCACCGGCGCACCGGGCGCCCCGGTCACCGCCCCCGGCGGCGGACCCGGCGCCGACCGGGGCGAGTCGACCTTCACCGTCCTCGTCGCCGCCGGCGCCAACCTCGGCATCGCCGTCGCCAAGGCGGCCGCGGGCATCATCAGCGGCTCCAGCGCGATGCTCTCCGAGGCCGCGCACTCCGTCGCCGACACCGTCACCGAGCTGCTCCTGCTCACCGCCCTGCGCCGCAGCGCCCACCCCGCCGACGAGGCCCACCCCCTCGGCTACGCCGCCGCCCGCTACGTCTGGGCCCTGCTCGCCTCCGTCGCCACCTTCGTCGGCGGCGCCGTCTTCGCCATCTACGACGGCGTCCACACCCTGGCCGTCGGCGAGGAACTGGGCAACCCGACCCTCTCCTACGTCGTCCTCGGCATCGCCTTCCTCCTGGAGGGGTTCAGCCTGCGCACCGGCGTGCGCCAGATGCGCGGCGAGGCCCACCGTGCCCGCACCCCGCTCCGCCACTACCTGCGCCACACTCCCGACACCACCGTCAAGGCCGTCGTCCTGGAGGACTCCGCCGCCCTGATCGGCCTGGTCCTCGCCGCGGCCGGCCTCACCGGCGCCCACCTCACCGGTTCCCCGGTCTTCGACGGCGTCGCCTCCCTCCTCATCGGCCTCCTCCTCGTCTACGTCGCCTGGGTCCTGGGCCGCTCCAACGTCGAACTCCTCATCGGCCGCCCCCTCCCCGCCACCGTCCGCGAGGCCATCCACGCCGAACTCCTCGCCGTCGACCAGGTCCACTCCGTCCTGGAACTGACCACCCTCATGCAGGGCCCCGACGAAGCCCTCGCCGCAGCCAAGATCGACTTCCGCGACACGGCCACGGCGGCGGAGATCGAGTGGGCCTGTGAGCGCGCCGAACGGAGACTCCGCGAGAGGTTCCCGCAGATCAGGCGGGTGTATCTGGACCCGACGCCGGGGGCGGGGCAGCGGCGGCGGGAGGGGCTTGATCCTTGGGGGGACGGCCGGGACGAGTGAGGACGCCCCGCCACGACACGGCCCGCCCTCCAGTGGGATGGGCGAGCCGTGGTGTCGTGCGTGCGGCTACTTCAGGGCGCCATGCTTCAGCGCGGCGACGAAGGTGTTCAGGGCGTCGTAGGGGAGGAGCAGGGCAGGCCCGGTGGGGGCCTTGCTGTCGCGGAGGGCGGCGATGCGGTGGTGGGGGTCGAGGACGGCGCATTCGACGCACTGCGCACCCGCCTCGCTCCGTGAGGACTTCCACCAGGCCACCGGCAGGGTGGCGGCGTTCTCGGCCTGGTTCATAGCTGAGCCCTTATCTCTGTCATGCGGTCCATGGATGCCTCAACGCTCAACGCGCTTGCCTGTAGTCGCCCGAAGCCGTCGCGGTAGGCCGAGACCTGGTTGCGGTCTTCCACGTACACGGCTGACGTCAGCGTTTCGGTGTGCACTACGTCGAGGTCATCGAAGCCGAGCAAGGTGTACGAGCCCATCTGGCCGATGTGGGGCGGGGCGTCCGACGGCATGGTCTGGACGTTCGCGTTCGGCCTCTGGCTCAGGGCCAACAGGCGCGAGAGCTGTTCCCGCATGACGCCCTGATCCCTGATGCGCACGCGGAGGGCAGCCTCCGCGATGATCGCCCACAGAGCCACCGGATTCTTCCGTGTGAGCACGGCTTGGCGGGCGAGGCGTACCTCGACCAGCGCGTCGACCTTCGCCTCGACACCTTCGGCGATCCATGGTGCGAATGAACTCGCGTGCGTAGTCACCGGTCTGGAGCAGGCCCGGGACTGGGGGCACGCTGGTGTGACGCACCAGGTACGCGCTGATGCTCTGCGTGACGACGGTGGTGCGTTCCTTGGCGCATGCCCAGAAGGGGGCTCAGTGACCAATCCATGGAGTCGAACGGTTTCAGGGGGCGGCGCGTTCACGCCCGGTCCGCCACCCATTCTCTTGCTCATCAGCGAACCCCAGTCCGCCCGCGGCCCGGCTGTTCGTACGCCGATACTTGGCGGGCCACGTTCCAGGGGCGTCCGAGGAGCACGTCGAGACCGTCGCGCTCGTCGCCTGCGAACTGGTCACCAACGCGATCCGCTACGGCACCGAGCCGGGAGACTCCCTCCGGGTCGTGCTCGACGCGAACGAAGGTCGCACCCGCGTAGAGGTGCACGACCCCGTGCGCCGTCACTCCAGGCGCAGGCGCCCGTCGGATGAACGGGAGCGCGGGCGCGGGCTGTTCCTCCTCGACGCCCTGTGCCCGCAGAGCTGGGGCGTGGGCGACCTCCCGTTCCGCAAGGCGGTGTACTTGCCCGCGGCCTGGGCCACCCGGTTCACGTAGTCGACCGTGGGGGCCAACTCCTCGTAGGCCATCGCGGGACAAGCGTCTCCGCGTCCGCTCATGAAACAACCTCCCCGGCGCGTGGCAGGGAATCGCGGGGGATCAGCGGTGATTCTCCCCTTTCACGCGCGCGTCGGCCCCCGGCCCGGCAAAGGCGAGGGTGCCCCGGGAACCTCTACGCCGCCTCCAACCCCGCCGCCCCCAGCAGGTACGCCGTCATCGGGTCGTAGAAGCGCGGGTCCAGGACGTGGTCGTCCAAGGGGACGGTGACGTGCATGGTGCCTTCGGCCTCGCCGATGAAGAGGGCGGGGTCGTTGCAGTCGGCGTAGCCGAGGGAGTCGAGGCCGCGCTGGGCGGCACAGCCGGCCCAGCCGTGGTCGGCGACGACCAGGTCGGGCAGGGGGCGGCCCTCGCGCTCCAGGCCGTCGAGGATGACGGTCATCGGCTCGGGGGAGTGGGTGTGCCAGAGGGTGGCGCCGCGCTCCAGCATCGCGACGTCGGCGAACTGGAAGACCATCCCCTCGGAGGTGCGCAGCCCGCCGGGGACGACGACGATGTCGCACCCCGCGGCGCGCAGGGCGGCGGCGGTGGCGCGGTGGACGTCGAGGAGGCCGCCGGGGTGGCCGGTGGCGAAGAGGACGCGTTCGCGGCCCTCGGCGGCCTTGCGCAGGCGGGCCGCCATGCGGTCCAGGCCGTCGACGGTCAGCTCCGGGTCGATGGTGTCCTGGCCGTGCCGGTGCTCCGGGTCGTCGCTGACGCCGCACCGCTCGGCCATCACGGCCAGTACGTCCTGCTCGTCGGCCCAGCGGTCGCCGAGCTCCAGCCCCAGCCAGTAGTGGCGGTCGCCGTTGGCGAGCCTGCGGTAGTGGTCGAGGTTGTTGTCGCGGGGCGTGGCGACGTCGCCGGCGATCCGGGCGCGGACGAGATGCTCGACGAGGGTGGCGCGACTGGGTATCGACATGGAGACCATTGTGCCCGCAGCTCCGGCCGCCGGGGGCGGCTCGTGGCGGTTGGTGCCGCCTTTTCCGCCGGTCGGGCGGGTTCCGGGCGCGGTCGGCGCCCTCCTACTCCCCACCCCGCCCCAGCGCGAACCACAGCTCCATCCGCACGTCCGCGTCGTCCAGGTCGGTGGCGAGCAGGCGGGCGCAGCGGGCGATGCGGCCCCGGACGGTGTTGCGGTGGACGGTCAGTGCGGTGGCGGTCCGGTCCCAGCTGCCGTGCAGGGAGAGCCAGACGCGGAGGGTCTGTGCGAGTTCGGGGGTGCCGTCCAGCGGGGCCAGCAGCTCGCGGGCGTACGCCTCGGCGTCGGCCGGGTCGACCAGCGCGGCCAGCCCCTGCCCGTCCCCGGCCCGGTCGCGGACCAGTGGGCGGTGGGTGGCGCGGGCACGGGCCAGGGCGCGGGCCGCGCGGGCGTCGGCGGCGGGCAGGTCCGGCGGGTCCCCGGCGGCGGTGGCCGTGCCCAGGGTCCAGCCGCGTTGCGGGGCGGGTTCGGCGCCGCCGGGCAGCAGGACGCGGACCGTGTCGTCGCCCGGTCCCGTGCCGACCAGGGTGGAGCCCAGTGCCGTGCCGAGCCCGGATGCGGCCAGGGCGTCGACGGGGCCGCCGTGCGGGGCGCGGCGGGCCCGGACCACCGTCCACGGGCCCGTGCCGAGGACGTCGGCGACCTCGCCGGGGGCGTCGCCGAGCAGCAGCGAGACCAGGGCCGAGGTGCGGCCCGCCCAGGAGGCGCCGGGCTGTTCGGCGGTGAGGAGGGAGAGGAGGACGACCGCGATCGGGGAGAGGGACTGTTCGCCCTCGGTGCCCGCCGGGCAGACCGTGCCCAGCGCGTGGCCGCCGGTGCCGGTCAGCGCGTACACCGCGATGCGGTCGCGGCCCGCCGTCTCGGTCGCCGAGGTGGGGGCGGGCCGGGTGGCCGGGCCGGGGCGGAGCTTGGCGGCGAGCTGGCCGAGGAGGGCTCGGGCCGGGTCCGGCGGGGCGCCGCGGCCGCCGGGGACGAGGATCTCGCCATCGGGGCCGAGCAGCACCGCGTACCCGTCGAGGAGGGCGGCGAGGCGGGTCAGGACGGCGCGTACCGGGTCGGGCCCGGCGGCCGCCGTCGCCAGGCCGCGCTGGGCCTCGGCCGCGCGGCGCAGCCCCGCGTGCCGGGACTCCGCCATCAGCCGCCACACCGCGCGCGCCACCGCGCTGAACGGCGTCGACGACGGCACCTCGACCAGCGGCAGCCCCCAGCGGTCGCACGCCGCGACCAGGCCGCGCGGCACGGCCTCGTGCACCGGCGCCACCCCGAATCCGAGCGCCGAGCCGCCCGCCGCGACGATCCGGCCGACGTACGCGTCCAGGTAGCCGCCCGCCCCCGCCGCCTCCGGCAGGTGCAGCCCCGCGCTGAGCAGCAGCTCACCGCCGAGCAGGTACGGGTACGGGTCCTCCATCTCCGAGGTGTGCACCCACTGCACCAGCCGCTCCCCGTCCCCGTCGTCCACCGGCGGGCCGCCCACCTGGCGCAGCCCGAGGCCCAGATCGGCCCGGCCCAGCAGCGCCGAGAGGCGGACCGGCGGGGTCGGCGGGAGGGCGGCGGACGGCGGGCCGGGCGGCACGGGGGAGGGGGCGGAGCTCATGGCGGTGGATGATCCATCCATCAGGAGGGCTGAAGAGGGATGAAACCTACACTTCAGCCGGGCCCGGGGGCGACCTAGGGTCGAGCCACGCCCGCCACCCGCCGACGGCGGCGGGCGGCCGTACAGCGCGCGCCGTCCACGGCGGACGGAACGGCGAGCCGTACGCGGAAGACCGGCACCCCCGCCGCACCGGCGCGCGACACCGTCCCGCGCGCCCCGCCCCCTCCTCCGCATCCGGACGAAACGGAGCCCCCCGTGGCAGTCGACTACGCGGTCATCTTTCTCTACCTGGCCGGCATGCTCGCCATGGGCTGGTGGGGGATGCGCCGGGCCCGCTCCAAGAGCGACTTCCTGGTCGCCGGGCGGCGCCTCGGCCCGTTCCTCTACTCCGGCACCATGGCCGCCATCGTCCTCGGCGGCGCCTCCACCATCGGCGGCGTCGGCCTCGGCTACAAGCACGGGCTCTCCGGCGCCTGGATGGTCCTCACCATCGGCTTCGGCCTGCTCGCCCTCTCCCTCTTCTTCTCCGCGCGCATCTCCCGGCTGAAGGTCTACACCGTCTCCGAGATGCTCGACCTGCGGTACGGCGGCCGGGCCGGGCTCATCACCGGCCTGGTGATGTGGGCGTACACGCTGATGCTCGCCGTCACCTCGACCATCGCCTACGCCACCATCTTCGACGTCCTCCTCGATGTGCCCCGCACCCTCGCCATCGTGCTGGGCGGCGGCATCGTGGTCGCGTACTCGACGCTCGGCGGCATGTGGTCGATCACGCTGACCGACATGGTGCAGTTCGTCGTCAAGACGATCGGGGTGCTGCTCCTGCTTCTGCCCATCGCCGTGGTCAAGGCCGGCGGCTTCGGCGCGCTCCGCGACTCACTGCCGACCAGCTACTTCGAGCCGCTGGGCATCGGCGGCGAGACGATCTTCACCTACGTGCTGATCTACACCTTCGGCATGCTGATCGGGCAGGACATCTGGCAGCGCGTCTTCACCGCCCGCGACGACCGCACGGCCCGCTGGGGCGGCACCGTCGCCGGTACGTACTGCCTGGTCTACGCGATAGCCGGCGCCGTCATCGGCACCGCGGCCAAGGTCATCTACCCGAACCTGGCCAGCGCCGACGACGCCTTCGCCACCATCGTCACCCACGAACTGCCCGTCGGCGTCCGGGGCCTGGTGCTGGCCGCCGCGCTCGCCGCGGTGATGTCGACCTCGTCCGGCGCCCTCATCGCCTGCGCCACCGTCGCCAACAACGACATCTGGTCCCGGCTGCGCGCCGCCACCCGGGGCGGCGAGCCCGCGACCCCCTCCGGCGGCCACGACGAGGTGCGCGGCAACCGCCTCTTCATCCTGATCATGGGCGCCGCCGTGATCGTCATCGCGATCGCCCTCAACGACGTGGTCCAGGCGCTCACCGTCGCCTACAACCTCCTCGTCGGCGGCCTCCTCATCCCCATCCTCGGCGGACTGCTGTGGAAGCGCGGCACCGTGCAGGGCGCGCTCACCTCCGTCGCGGTGGGCGGCCTCACCGTCCTCGCCCTGATGTGGCACTTCGGCATCCTCGCCGACCAGCCCATCTACTACGGCCTGCTCGCCTCCCTCGCCGCGTACGTCGTCGTCTCCCTCCTCACCCCGCCCACCGACCCCGCCGTGCTGGCCGCCTGGCGCGAGCGGCTCGCCGGGCGGGGCGCGCCCGAGAGCGCGAGCCCGCCGGCCGAGGACACGGACGCCGCCCCGGGGGCGCACGCCGAGGCGCATCCCGGAGAAGGGCGCTGACGCCCGCTCCCCTGACCCGCCCGCACCCCGGGCGACCCGCACCCGCCCCGCACCCCGGGGCCGTACCCCGCCCCGATCCGGGGCTCACGGAAGGACACCCGCACCCATGACCGCACCCGCGTCCGCGCCCCGCCCCGAGCCGCGCGGCCCCGTCGACTCCTCGCGTATCCCGCGCTTCGCCGGGCCCGCCACCTTCGCGCGGCTGCCGCGGCTGGACGAGGTGGGCTCCGCCGACATCGCCGTGGTCGGCGTCCCCTTCGACACCGGGGTCTCCTACCGGCCCGGCGCCCGGTTCGGCGGCAACGCCATCCGCGAGGCGTCCCGGCTCCTGCGCCCCTACAACCCGGCGCAGGACGCCTCCCCGTTCGCCCTCGCCCAGGTCGCCGACGCGGGCGACATCGCGGCCAACCCCTTCCACATCGAGGAGGCCGTGGAGACCGTAGAGGCCGCCGCCGACGACCTCCTCGCCACCGGGGCCCGGCTCATGACGCTGGGCGGCGACCACACCATCGCGCTGCCGCTGCTGCGCTCCGTCGCCAAGGTGCACGGGCCGGTGGCCCTGCTCCACTTCGACGCGCACCTGGACACCTGGGACACGTACTTCGGTGCCGAGTACACGCACGGGACGCCGTTCCGGCGGGCCGTCGAGGAGGGCATCCTCGACACCTCGGCGCTGTCCCACGTCGGTACCCGCGGGCCGCTCTACGGCAAGCAGGACCTGGACGACGACGAGAAGCTCGGGTTCGGGATCGTAACCAGCGCCGACGTGATGCGGCGCGGGGTCGACGAGGTCACCGACCAGCTCCGGCAGCGGATCGGGGACCGGCCGCTCTACATCTCCGTCGACATCGACGTCCTCGACCCCGCGCACGCGCCCGGGACCGGGACGCCCGAGGCCGGGGGGCTCACCTCCCGTGAGCTCCTGGAGATCATCCGGGGGCTCGCCTCCTGCCGGCTCGTCTCCGCCGACCTGGTCGAGGTGGCCCCCGCCTACGACCACGCCGAGATCACCGCCGTGGCCGCCAGCCACACGGCCTACGAACTCACCACCATCATGGCCCGCCAGACCTCAGCCTGACGGCCGACCTGCTCGCCCCCGGCGAGGCAGAGGCGAACTCGCCTCAAACGCCGGCCGGGCTGGTTCGGCCTCAAGCGCCGGCCGGGCTGAACTGTGGCCTCAAGCGCCGGCCGGGCTGAACTGTGGCCTCAAGCGCCGGCCGGGCTGAACTGTGGCCTCAAGCGCCGGCCGGGCTGAACTGTGGCCTCAA
>NZ_JBHXJE010000033.1:0-73674 GCF_042723275.1 Streptomyces sp. NPDC058373
GACCATCCTCTGGTCCGGGCCGCCGCCGTCGTGCGTGCCTACGGGGTGCGTCTGTGCCGCGTGCGTACTGTCGTCTCGTCCGCTCCGGCATCCGGTCCGGAGTGTCAGGCCGCTTCCACGATCTCGTCGCGGATGGCCGCCGCCCACTCGGTGACCAGCCGCTGGTACTCCGCGGCCTCGTCGGGGGAGAGGGAACCGCCCGCGCGCAGCCACAGGCCGCGGATCTGCTCGTTCAGCACGGCGGCCGTACGCCGTGCGGGGCCGGAATGGGGGTGGTTCGTGGACATGTGAGCAAGCCTAGGGGAAAGAACTGACGTTCCGCCACGGAGCAGTCACTGATCGCACCGAGACGCGGCTGTGACCTGGGGGTTCTTCGTGGGGATGCTGTGAGGATCACATCCGCCCGTCCCGGAACACCCCGTAGTACGGGCCGAGTCGGCCTTTCCGGGCGCATTCGAGGGCGCGTGGGGGTGTGGGGGGCGCGTGGTCCGCGAGCGGCGGTACGCGCGGCCGGGACCCGCGATCGCCGGGTGGGTGCCTGGGGCGCGGCGGCGGAGGCTACGCGGCCTCGGTCACCTCGGCGCTGACGGCCGTCGCCCACTCCTCCACCAGCGCTTCGTACTCCGCTCGCTGTGCTGCCGTGAGCCGTCCGGCAGAGCGCAGCATGAGGGCGCGGATCTGCTCGTTTATGACGGACGGGGGGCGCACGCGGGCGGTGACGGGGGTGGAGGACATGTGAACAGAGTAGGTGCTCCCTGTGATCTTTCGCTGCGTATTGACCGCCGCCGAATCGGCATCGTCCGTCGGGAACAGCGTCTGACCTGCAAAGACGCGCGAATTTCGGCTGGAGAGCGGCCGATTGTGACGTTCGCCGCCTCATTGGCCCGGCGCGTTACCCGCGAGGGCCTGCGCCCCCTGGCCAAGAGGCTCCCGCCGAGGTGAGGCGGGGTGCGGTTTCGGGCGGCGCCGGGATCCGGGGGAGCCCGGAGACCGACGGCCGGGCCGGCGAGGCGGCCGGGCGACCCGGAGAGCGGTGCGGGGCCGGGACGTACGGCGGGGCAGCACCGTGGGTCCGGTGCTGCCCCGTCCGTCCGCGCCGGGCGCTCCAGGCGCCGTGCGAGATGTGTCAGGCGCCCCTACAGCGCCTGGGCGCCGGGCTTCACCATGCCGCGTACGGTGCGGGACTTCACGAAGTCGCCGATGGCTGTCATCTCCCACTCGCCGGAGAACTGGCGGATCAGCTTGGCCATGAGCACGCCGGTCTGCGGCTCGGCCGAGGTGAGGTCGAAGCGGACCAGCTCCTCGTCGGTCGCCGCGTCCACCAGGCGGCAGTACGCCTTGGCGACCTCGGTGAACTTCTGGCCGGAGAAGGAGTTCACCGTGAAGACGAGGCCGCTGACGTCGGCCGGGAGGCGGCCGAGGTCCACCACGATGACCTCGTCGTCACCGCCGCCCTCACCGGTGAGGTTGTCGCCGGAGTGCTTGACGGCGCCGTTCAGGATCGAGAGGCGGCCGAAGTAGCAGCTGTCGAGCTGGTTGCGCTGCGGGCCGTAGGCGATGACCGAGGCGTCCAGGTCGATGTCCTTGCCGCGGAAGGCCGGCTCCCAGCCGAGGCCCATCTTGACCTGGGAGAGCAGCGGGCGGCCGCCCTTGACCAGGGAGACGGTCTGGTTCTTCTGGAGGCTGACCCGGCCCTTGTCCAGGTTGATCTTGCCGGAGCCGGGGGCCGGGGGAGCCGGTGCGGCCTGGGGCGTGGCGGGCGGCGGTGTCGACATGGCGGCGCGCGGGTCCGGGGCGGCAGGCGCGGCGGCCGGGGCGGGGGCCGGCGCGGCGGCCGGCTCCTCCTCGACGCTCACCCCGAAGTCGGTGGCGATGCCGGCCAGCCCGTCGGCGTAGCCCTGGCCGACGGCGCGGGCCTTCCACGCGCCGTTGCGGCGGTAGACCTCGATGACGACGAGGGCGGTCTCCGCGCCGAGCTGCGGCGGGGTGAAGGTGGCGAGGGCCTGGCCGTCACCACCGCGGATGGTGGCGGTGGGCTCGATGCCCTGGAAGGTCTGGCCAGCGGCGTCCGGGCTGGCCGTCACCACGATCTTCTCGATCTGGGCCGGGACCGAGGCGGTGTCGACCACGATCGCGTCGGGGGCCGAGCCGCCGCCCGAGCGGTAGGTCACACCGGCGCCCGTGGGCTGGTTGTAGAAGATGAAGTCGTCGTCGGAGCGCACCTTGCCGTCGGCGGTGAGCAGCAGGCCCGAGACGTCGAGCCGCACCGGGGCGGAGACGTCCACCGTCACGCTGGTGGCGGTGAGAGGGATGTTCGAGCCGGGGGTCATAGCTGTCATGTCCGGAGGAACGAACGACCCCGCTTTGCCGTTCCCTTACCCGCGCGGAAGTTCCCGGCTTCGCCCGAACGGGCGCGTCCGCGCTCCGGGGACCGACGCCTCCGGCCTCCCCGGGGGCCGGCGGACGCCTTCACCCCGCCCCCCGAACGCCAGCCCCGCCGCGCAGACGAGCGCCGCCGCCCCGGTGACCGCCAGCAGCACGCGGTGGTCGGCGACCGCGACCAGGCCCGCTCCGGCGAGCAGTGCCACGGCGTTCGGCGTGTACAGCAGGGTGTGGACCCGGCCCGCCGTCACGCCGAGCCGGTCGGCGGGCGTCTCCCGCTGCACCGCCGTGAGCGCGGCGATCAGTACGCAGGGCAGACCCGCGCCGATCAGCAGGCTCCCGGTGAGCACCGCCGCGTCGTCCGGCAGGGCCCGCGCCGCGACGCCCAGCCCGAAGAGCACGACGCCCCCGGCGGCGAACCCCCGCTCGCCCAGGCGCCGCAGCAGCCTCCCGGCGGCGAGGCCGGTCGCCACCGACCCGGCGCCCTGCACCGCGTAGAGGACGCCCGCCCAGCCCGGCGCGCGGCCGAGCCCCGCGTCGACCACGGCGTAGACGCTCGCCCCGTTGATCCCGGCGAGCAGCATCGTGCAGGCTCCGGCCGCGACCAGGGCCCGCAGGGCGGGGGCGGGCGGCAGCAGCGGGCCCCGGGGCCGTCGCCGGGGGAGGGGCGGACGGGCGGGTTCGGGGGCGCGGAGCAGGGCGTAGAGCCCGGCGGCGGACAGGAAGGTCAGCGCGTCCAGCAGGGCGACGGCGCGGCCCCCGTACCAGGTGAAGAGGGCGGCGCCGGCGAGCGGGGCGAGGAGTTTCATGGACTCGTTCGCCGTCAGGCGGAGCCCGTTGAAGCCGCCCAGCAGCCGGGCGTCGACGGCGGTGGCGACCAGGGCCGTCTCCGCCGCGTCGTGGACGACGCCGCACACGCCGTACAGCACCAGCACGGTGAGGAAGAGCCAGAGCCGGTCGGGGGAGGCGGTGGCGGCGAGGAGCAGGAGGAGCGCGGCGGCGGCGAGGTTGGTCCGTACGAGCAGCGGGCCGCGCCGGAACCGGTCGGCGAGGGCGCCCAGCCACGGGCCCGCCGGGACGGCGGCCCACAGGGCGGCCGTGGCCAGGGCGGCGAGGCTGTCCGACGCGGTCAGCTCCTTCATCCAGACTCCGGCGGCCAGGGCCATCGCCGAGGAGCCGAAGCCCGAGACGAGGACCGCGCTCAGGAACAAGGACGCCTCACGGTCGCGGAGGATGTGGCGCGCGGTGCGCGGGGTGGTGGTCATGGGCGCAGGGCCGCGGCGCAGGGGGTGCCGGGGCATCGGGCGATTGCCCAGGTGCACGGCCCCACTTGGCACGGGAGACGGGGTAAGGAGGGGCGGCCGTCTTCTGAGGCCCCCTCGGAAGGCGGACCTCCCCCTGTCGCCGTCCGCCGCCGACCGGCCCGCTCTCGAAGGTGGCGATGACCGCCTGGAGGCGCTCCCCTCGGACACGGCCGCCCGGCGACCGGCTCCCTCGGACGCCGGTTCACGAGCGTGCCGCTCCGGCCCCTACTGGCCGGATCGCCGGATCCCCGGAACGCACGGGGCGGGCGGCCGCAGTGCCTTGGCCGCCACCGCGCGCGACCGTGCCCCGGGCGCCCGGCCCGCCCGCAGCGCCGCGAGGTGCGCGTCGGCGTCCGCGAGGGGGAGACCGGGGAGCCGCCGCCGCAGAGCGAGCGGCGCCGGGCCACGGCCCGGCGTCTCGGCGAGCGCGCGGATCTCGTCGTGGAAGTCGTTAACCGGGGTGCGCACCGGTAGACCGCGGACCCCGGCGCGGTACTCCGCCTCCATGCCCCGGTCGCGGCGTCCACGCCGCCGGCGCGTACGGCCCGCCGTCGACGTGATCGGCCAGGAACGGGCCGGTGCCGGCCAGCGTAAGCGCCGCTTCCCCCTCCGCGCCCACGCGGCGCTCCACACCGGCGGACGCGCCGCCACCTCCGTCACCGCCGGACGCGCAGTACGCGGGTCCACGGCCACCAGCGCGCCCAACTCCCGTGCCGGGCGCCCCTCGACGATCCGTACCGCCGCCGACCGCTCGATCGCCCCGGCAGTCTCCCGCGCCCGCCCCCGGCGCGGCGCGGGGGGAGTTCTGCGCGACAGGCCGCCCCTTGACCCCCGTGATCACCCCCGCATAGCCTCCGCGCCCAAGAGCTCCGCCCTCAGGAGTCTCATCCCCCACCCTGACGAGACCGCACCCCCGATGAGACCGCGCCCGGTACGGGACAGCGCCCGGCACGGACGGCGCCGTCGGTTGTGGCCCGTACCGAAGGAGCCCCGCCGTGGCAGCAGGAGCCGTATGGAGTGTCGACCCCCGGACCGGCAAGGAGCGCGAGCAGGTCGCCGTGGAGGCCACCGGGGCCGAGGTCGACCAGGCGGTACGCGCGGCCCACGCCGCACGCGGCGCCCTCGCCGACCGGGCCGTACGGGCCGCGCTGCTGCGGGCGGCGGCCGACCGGCTCGACGGGGCCCGGGCCCACCTGGTGGAGGCCGCCGACGCCGAGACGGCTCTCGGCCCCGTCCGCCTCGACGGTGAACTGACGCGGACCACCAGCCAGTTGCGGATCTTCGCCGCCCTGGTGGAGGAGGGGGCCTTCCTCGGCGTCCGTATCGACCACCCCGACCCCGCCGCCACCCCGCCCGTCCCCGACCTGCGGAGCATGCGGGTACCGCTCGGCGTTGTCGCCGTCTACGCGGCCGGGAACTTCCCCTTCGCCTTCTCCGTGCCCGGGGGCGACACCGCCAGCGCCCTGGCGGCGGGCTGCCCCGTCGTGGTCAAGGCCCACCCGGACCACCCGGCCACCTCCGAGTTCACCCTCGCGCTGCTGCGCCGGGCCGCCGCCGACACCGGCGTGCCGCCCGAGGTCTTCGGGCTCGTGCACGGCTTCGACGCGGGCGTGGCCCTGATCAGCCACCCCTTCCTCGCCGCCGCCGGGTTCACCGGTTCCGTACGCGGCGGGCGCGCCCTCTTCGACGCGGCGGCGGCCCGGCCCGTGCCCATCCCCTTCCACGGCGAACTGGGCAGTCTCAACCCGGTCCTCGTCACCCCCGGCGCCGCCGCCGAGCGGGCGGGCGAGGTCGCCGAGGGGCTGGCCGCCTCGGTGACACTGGGGACGGGCCAGTTCTGCGTGAAGCCCGGGCTGGTGCTGGTCCCGGCGGGCGAGGACGGGGACCGGCTGGTGACGGCGCTGACCGCCGCCGTCAGCGACACCGAGGCCGGAGTGCTCCTCGACGCCCGCATCAGGGACGCCTTCCTCGCCGGGGTCACCGAGCGCGCCGCGCTGGACGGGGTGGAGAGCCCGGTCACCCCCGGCGCGGCGGGCGAGCACACGGTGGCCGCGGGCTTCCTCACGGTTGCCGCGCCCCGGCTGGCCGCCGCGGGCCCGCACGATCTGCTCCTGGAGGAGTGCTTCGGGCCGGTCACCGTCCTCGCCCGCTACGACGGGCCCGCCGAGGCCGAGGCGCTCCTCGCCCGGCTGCCCGGCAACCTCACCGCCACGCTGCACCTCTCCGCGGCCGAGGAGCGCGGCGAGGGCGGCGCGGCCGCGCTCCTGGAACGGCTCACCCGCCTGGCCGGCCGGGTCGTCGTGGGCGGCTGGCCCACCGGGGTCGCGGTCGCCGACGCCCAGCACCACGGCGGCCCCTACCCGGCGGCGACCTCCTCGGCCACCTCGGTCGGCACCGCCGCCGTCGAACGCTGGCTGCGCCCGGTCGCGTACCAGACCACGCCTCAGGCGCTCCTTCCGCCGGAGCTGCGGGACGGCAACCCGCTGGGGCTGCCCCGCCGGGTGGACGGCCGGGCGGAGCACGGGGCCTGACGCGGAGGCCGGGGGCGGGCCCGGAAGGCTACGGAATGCGCCGGTCCGCACCCGCGTTGCGGAAGAGCGGAGGCCGCCTCCGTACCCTGGTGCCCTGCCCCGCCCGCGGGACCACCGTCCCGCCCCGACCCGCCCGCCCCGGGCAGAGGAGTTGAACCGCAGCCATGCGCGTCGAGATCTGGTCAGACATCGCCTGTCCCTGGTGCTACGTAGGAAAGGCGCGGTTCGACAAGGCGCTCGCCGCCTTCCCGCACCGCGACCGGATCGAGGTCGTCCACCGCTCCTTCGAACTCGACCCGGCCCGCCCGAAGGGCACCCCCGAGCTGGTCCTGCCGATGCTCGCGAAGAAGTTCGGCATGAGCGAGGCGCAGGCCGCGGAGGCCGAGCGGAACCTCGGCCGGAACGCCGCCGACGAGGGTCTGCCGTACCGCACCGAGGGCCGCGACCACGGCAGCACCTTCGACATGCACCGGCTGCTGCACCTGGCCAAGGCGCACGGCCGCCAGGACGCATTGCTCGCCGTGCTGTACCGGGCCAACTTCGCCGAGGAGGAGACCGTCTTCGCGGACGACGAGCGGCTCGTCGCCCTCGCCGTGGAGGCCGGGCTCGACGAGGCCGAGGCCCGCGCGGTCCTCGCCGACGAGCAGCGGTACGCCGCCGAGGTCCGCGCCGACGAGCGCGCCGCCACCGAGCTGGGAGCCAACGGCGTCCCGTTCTTCGTCCTCGACCGCCGGTACGGCGTCTCCGGGGCCCAGCCCGCCGAGGTCTTCGCGCAGGCGCTCACCCAGGCGTGGGAGAGCCACGTCCCGGCCGCCGGGCTCGCCACTCCGGCGGGCGCCGAGGGCGGCGAGGCGTGCGGCCCCGACGGCTGCGAGCTCCCGCGGCGCTGACCCGCGCCCGCGTCCTTCCGGCCCGGCCTCCGCCCCGGCGGGGGCGGGCCGGAAGCGTGTCAGGGACCGTTCGGCGCACACCGCACCATGGACGCCCGCCGGGAGGAGGTGCACAGTGGCCGCATGGACCTCGACCACAGCCTGGCCGAAGACGAGTTCACGCCTTCCCGGACGCACCTGGCGACCGCCGGCACCGGCCTCCTGCCGCGGAGCGCGGCGAGGGCCGTACACGAAGCGGTCGACGCCTCCGCCGCCGGAGCCCCACCCGACATGTTCGCCGACATGGAGGCCGCCCGGGCCTCCTTCGCCCGGCTGGTGGACGTCCCCGTCGCCCGGGTCGCCACCGGCTCCTCCGTGGCGACGTACACCGGCCTGATCGCCTCCTCGCTGCCGGACGGCGCCGAGGTGCTGACCGCCGACGGCGACTTCAGCTCGCTGGTCAACCCCTTCCACACGCGGCCCGGACTGACCGTGCGCACCGTGCCGCTGGAGCGGATCGCCGAGCACGTCACCGAGGCCACCGCGCTGGTCGCCGTCAGTGCGGTGCAGTCCGCCGACGGCCGCCGCGCCGACCTCACCGCCGTCCGCGAGGCGGCCCGCGCCCACGGCGCCCGCACCCTGGTCGACGCCTCGCAGGCCGCCGGCTGGAACACACTCGACGCCGACGCGGACGACTACACCGTCTGCGTCGGCTTCAAGTGGCTGCTCTGCCCGAAGGGAACCGCCTTCCTCGTCGCCCCCGAGGACCTCGGCGTCCTGCCCCCGCTCCTGGCGGGGTGGGTCGCCGGCGAGGCCCCGTTCGACAGCTGCTACGGCCCCGTCACCGAACTGGCCCGCAGCGCACGCCGCTACGACGAGAGTCCGGCCATGCTCGCCTGGGCGGGCGCCCGGCACTCCCTCGCCCTGCTGGAACGGATCGGCACCGAGGCGGTGGGCGCCCACGACGTCGCACTCGCCGAACGGTTCCGGGAGCGGCTGACCCTCGCCGGGCACGCCCCGGTTCCGGCCCCCGGCTCGGCCATCGTCTCCGTGCCGGGGCTCGGGGAGCGCGCCGGGGCCCTGGGGGAGCGGGGGATCACGGTCTCCGACCGGGCGGGGATGCTCCGGGCCTCGTTCCACCTGTACAACACCGCGGGCGACGTGGACCGGCTGGTGGACGCGCTCGACGGCTGAGGCCGCGCCCGGGGCTCCGGCGGTGGTCGGAGCCCGTTACCCCTGCGGTTCCCCCTGCTCCGGGCACCCCCGCACCCGGTCGCACAAGTTGGCCTCCACCGCCGCCAGCAGGCGCCCGAGTTCGGCGCGGTCGGCGCGGGTGAGGCCCGCCAGGGCGTACTCCTCCAGCCCGGCCCAGGCCGCCTCGACCTGCCGGCTCAGCCCGCAGCTGAGGGGGGTCGCCTCGACCAGGACGGCCCGCCGGTCGGCCGGGTCGGGGGTGCGGCTGACGTGCCCGGCCTGCTCCAGCCGCTGGAGCGTCTTGGTCACCGTGGACGGGTCGAGTTCCACCGCCTTGATCAGCTCGGACTGGCGGACCGGGCGGCCCGCCTCCCAGAGGTGGCCGAGGACGATCTCCTGGCCCGGGTAGAGGCCCGTCTCCCGCAGCGCCCGCCCGGCGGCGGTCCGGTGCAGCCGGGCCACCCGCGTGACGAGGTGGCCGAACGGCCCGCCGGGCAGGGCGACGCCCGCCTCGGCGGGCCAGGTACAGGGGCCCTGCTCGGGGCCGGTCGCGTCGTTCATTCAACGTCTCCCGCTGGGTCGTGGCGGTCCTCTGGGCGGGCCGCGGGCGCCGCCGCGGAGACGGGACGTGCCGTCGGTCGAGGGGTGCGCGGTCTCCGCCGACTATACCTTTGGCCGACCAATCAATGGGTTACAGGGGCACCGGCCTATTAGCTGGCCGGCCATGCAATGGATCGGCCGCGGCCCCGCTCTGCCCGGAACCGCCCGTTCCCCCACTGGAGACCGCCCGTGACTTCGAGCACCTCGACCTGTCCGGCACCAAGCTCCCGCACCGCATCGCCATGGCCCCCATGACCCGCAGCCGCTCCGGCGCGGCGGGCGTGCCGACGGCGCTCATGGCCGAGTACTACGCGCAGCGCGCCTCGGCCGCCCTGATCGTCTCCGAGGGCGTCCAGCCCTCCGCCGTGGGCCAGGGCTACCCGGACACCCCCGGGCTGCACTCCGCCGACCAGGTGGCCGGATGGCGCGCGGTCACCGACGCCGTGCACGGGGCCGGCGGCCGGATCTTCGCCCAGCTCATGCACGCCGGACGGATCGGCCACCCCTCGCTGCTCCCCGAGGGCGAGGTCAACGTGGCACCGTCGGCCGTCGCCGCCGCCGGGCAGGTCTACACGGCCGAGGGCCCGAAGGACTTCGTCACTCCGCGCGAGCTGACCGCGGACGAGATCCGCGCCACCCTCGCCGACTACGTCACGGCCGCCCGCAACGCCGTGGCCGCGGGGTTCGACGGGGTCGAGCTGCACGGCGCCAACGGCTACCTGATCCACCAGTTCCTCGCCCCCGGCTCCAACCACCGTGACGACGGCTGGGGCGGCTCGGTCGAGGGGCGCGTCCGGTTCGCGGCCGAGGTCACCGAGGCGGTCGCCGCCGAGATCGGTGCCGCCAGGACCGCCCTGCGCGTCTCGCCCGGCAACGCCTTCAACAGCATCGTGGAGCCCGAGCCGGAGCCGGAGTACACCGCCCTGGTGGAGCGGATCGCCCCGCTCGGCCTCGCCTACCTGCACATCGCCGAGGACGTGCCCGCGCGCCGGGCGCTCACCGTCCGCCTGCGGGAGCGTTTCGGCGGCCCCGTGATGCTCAACCCGGCGACCGAGGGACCGACCGGCCTCGACGCGCTGGCCCTGGTCGAGGAGGGCACCGCCGACCTCGTCAGCTTCGGCCAGCTCTTCCTCGCCAACCCGGACCTGCCCGCCCGGCTGCGCGCCGGCGGCCCCTTCAACGAGGCCCGGCGGGCCACCATGTACGGCGGTGGGGCCGGGGGATACACCGACTACCCGGCCCTCTGACCGGCCGACCGGAGCCTCCTGTGAAGGGGCCCGGAACGCCGTGACGGCCCCCGAAACGCAACCGGACCGGGAGCGGCCCGCCTGTGGCCGCCCCCGGTCCCGTGGCCCGGGCGCCGTGTGCGCTGGTGCGTGGGCGGACCGCTGTCAGCGGTTCACCCGGTGTGCCTGCTCCACCTGGATGAAGCTCACTTCACCGGAGTGAAGTCACGCGCCCCGATGAACTCCGGGCGCCGGACGGGCGCCGCGAAGGGCTCCTCAGCAGCGTTCTCGACGCTGTTGAAGACGATGAACACGTTGCTGCGCGGGTACGGGGTGATGTTGTCCCCGGAGCCGTGCATGGCGTTGCAGTCGAACCAGGTGGCCGACCCGGCCTTGCCGGTGAAGAGCCGGATGCCGTGCCGGTCGGCGAACTCGGTCAGCACCTCGTCCGAGGGGATGCCCGCGTCCTGCATCTGGAGCGACCGCTTGTAGTTGTCCTTCGGCGTGACGCCGTTGCACCCCACGTACGTGCGGTGCGACCCCGGCATGATCATGAGGCCGCCGTTGGTGTCGTAGTTCTCGGTCAGTGCGATCGAGACGGACACCGTGCGCATCCTGGGCAGCCCGTCCTCGGCGTGCCAGGTCTCGAAGTCCGAGTGCCAGTAGAACCCGGAGGCTCCGAAGCCCGGCTTCACGTTGATCCGGGACTGGTGGACGTACACGTCCGAGCCGAGGATCTGGCGGGCCCGGCCCACCAGCCGCTCGTCGCGGACGAGCCGGCCGAAGACCTCGCTGATCTTGTGGATCTCGAAGACCGAGCGGACCTTCTCCGACTTGGACTCCACGATGGCGCGCTCGTCGGCCCGGATGAGCGGGTCGGCGACCAGCCGGTCCAGTTCGGAGCGGTAGACCTCGACCTCGTCGGGGGTGATCAGCTCCTCGATGGCGAGAAAGCCGTTGTCGTCGTAAGACTGCAGGTCGGACCGCGTGATGGGTCCAGGGGCGTCCTGCGGGGACCACACGACGGGGTCCTTGCGCGGGATCGTCACCTCGGTGGCAGTCCGGCTCGGGTAGAGATCGGTGCGTTCCGACGCGACAGTCATGACTCAGTCCTCCTCGGTCAGCAGCGGGTAGACGCCGTTCTCGTCGTGATCCTCCCGTCCGGTCACGGGCGGGTTGAAGACGCAGACGCAGCGAAAATCTGTCTTGGGCCTCAGGGTGTGCTTCTCGTGGCCGTTGAGCAAGTACATGGTGCCGGGCTCGATCCAGTGGGTCTCGCCCGTTTCGCGGTTGGTCAGCTCGGCCTCACCCTCGACGCAGAGCACGGCTTCGATGTGGTTGGCGTACCACATGTCGGTCTCGGTCCCCGCGTAGAGGATGGTCTCGTGCAGCGAGAAACCGACCTTCTCCTTGGCGAGCACGATGCGCTTGCTCTCCCAGGTGCCGGACGCCGACTTGACGTGCCGGTCGGTGTTCTCGATGTCCTTGAACGATCGGACGATCACAGTGTGGTCGTGCCCTTTCTTCCGTCGGTGTGTGTCAGGCCGTCTCTCGGACGGCGCGGGCGAGGATGCGCAGACCCTCGTCCAGCTCGTCCGGGCTCACGGTGAGCGGCGGCAGCAGCTTGACCACCTCGCTCTCCGGCCCGGAAGTCTCGACCAGCAGACCCAGCTCGAAGGCGCGCTTGGAGACGGCGCCCGCACGGGACTTGTCGGTGAACTCCATGCCCCAGACCAGGCCCCGGCCCCGGACGGAGGCGATGGCCTCGCCGCCGTGCTCGTCGAAGATCGCGGCGAGCGCCTGCTCGACCTGCTCGCCCCGGGCGAGGGTCTGCTTCTCCATCTGGCCGTCGCTCCAGTACGCGTCCAGCGCGGCGGCGGCGGTGACGAAGGCGGGGTTGTTGCCCCGGAAGGTGCCGTTGTGCTCGCCCGGCTCCCAGATGTCCAGCTCCGGCTTGAACAGGCAGAGCGACATCGGCATGCCGTAGCCGCTGATGGACTTCGACAGGGTGACGATGTCCGGGGTGATGCCCGCCTCCTCGAAGGAGAAGAACGGGCCGGTGCGGCCGCAGCCCATCTGGATGTCGTCGACGATCAGCAGCATGTCGCGGCGCTTGCACAGGTCGGCGAGGGCGCGCAGCCACTCGGGCCGGGCGACGTTGATGCCGCCCTCGCCCTGGATCGTCTCGACGATGACCGCGGCCGGGGTGTTGAGGCCCGAGCCCTGGTCCTCCAGCAGCCGCTCGAACCACAGGAAGTCCTGCATGGTGCCGTCGAAGTAGTTGTCGAACGGCATCGGCGTGCCGTGCACCAGCGGGATGCCGGCACCGGCGCGCTTGAAGGCGTTGCCGGTCACGGCGAGCGAGCCGAGCGACATGCCGTGGAAGGCGTTGGTGAAGGAGACGATGGACTCGCGGCCCTTGACCTTGCGGGCCAGCTTCAGCGCCGACTCGACGGCGTTGGTGCCCGTCGGGCCGGGGAACATGACCTTGTACGGCAGGTCGCGCGGGCGCAGCAGCACGTTCTGGAAGGTCTCCAGGAACGCGCGCTTGGCGGTGGTGCCCATGTCCAGGCCGTGGGTGATGCCGTCGCGCTCGATGTAGTCGATCAGCGCGCGTTTCAGCACCGGGTTGTTGTGGCCGTAGTTGAGGGCGCCGGCACCGGCGAAGAAGTCGAGGTAGGTGTGGCCGTCCTCGTCGTACAGGTAGCTGCCCTGGGCCCGGTCGAAGACGGCGGGCCAGCTGCGGCAGTAGCTCCGTACCTCCGACTCAAGGGTCTCGAAGACGCTCAGGGCGGGCGGGGTGATGGTCACGACTGCTCTCCTGGGAGATGGGGGGTGAAGCGGGGCGGAAGTCAGGGATACGTGCGGAAGGGCGGCCGGGGGCTTGCTTCCCGGCCGGACCTGGGTGGCTGTGCGGGCGTCCGGTGTCAGTCGGTGAACGGTCCGATGCGGTACAGCACCTCGGGGTCGTGCCCCCCGTCGGGGAAGAGCCCGGCGCCGAAGAGGACCTCGCGCTCCAGCTCGGCGCCGTGGCGCTTGGCGTAGGAGGTGAAGAGGCGCTCGGAGGGCGTGTTCCCCGGGGTGATGGTGGTTTCGATCCCGTCCAGCCGCCCGTTCTCACGGAGCCGGTCGGTCAGCCCGTCCAGCAGGGCGGCGGCGAGGCCCCGTCCGCGCTGCGAGGCGTCCACGGCGACCTGCCAGACGACGAGGGTGTGCGGGCGCTCGGGCCGGAAGTATCCGGTCACGAACCCGACCGGCTCGCCGTCGGCGTCGCGCGCCACCACGGAGGTGCCGGCGAAGTCGCGACACCACAGGAGGTAGCTGTAGGAGGAGTTGAGGTCGAGGGTGCGCGAGTCGCGGGCGATACGCCAGATGGCTGCCCCGTCCTCGATGCCCGGGTGGTCCAGGCGCAAATCCTCTGGCATTTCCTTCGAGGTGGATCGGCCACGTGCAAGGTCGGCTTGTGCGGCGGTCATGCAAATTGAATTTACCGATCGGCTCTGAAAAATGCATCGCGGGTCGGGGTTACATGGCAGCGCTTTCTGTGTTATCAGGCGCGGGGGTGCGCCTGCGCGAATCGCCGCCCGAAGATGGTGATTTGTACTGGATATAAGGGGCGAAACGGGCACCGTGTGGAGTCAGTCACAAGTGCGTAACGCATGCGTGACGCGTCCGAATTACGCGGTTTCGGTGTCTGGAAAATCGATGCGTTTAGCTCGGGGGATAGCGGGCAGACGAATAGGGGAAGCTGAGTGCGAAGGAATTCGGAATTCCCCGTAATAGGTCTGCTGATAAGAATAATGGCCTGCCTCCGCGCCGAAGTCGGCGCGGTCTTCGCCGTGCCCGGACATCCGGAAAGGCGCACGGGCCGCCCCGCCCACGGCAATCCGCCGCGCACCGGACGGCCCGCCGGGGCCGGGGGAGAGGTCAGGCCGAGGGGCGCTCCCACGCCGCCGTCGCCGCGCGCCGCGCCGCGTCCAGGTCGACCGTCCGGCCGGTCAGGTCGGTCAGCGCGGCGCCCAGGGCCGCCAGCGAGGAGTGGACCGTGCCGCCGGCCGCGGCCGTGCCGTAGTGGTTGACCCGGATCATCTCCTTGGCCAGCGCCCCGCCACCCGCCACCAGCGGCAGCACCGGGTCCGCCGCCAGCGCCCGCGCCACCAGCTCCGAGGCGTCGACACCCTCCGGCGTGCGCAGCGTGGTCGCCACCGGCGCCGCGTTCCCCGCCTCGCGGACGTACGGCGCGAAACCGCCGCCGATCGCCTTCACACCCGCCCGGGTGGCCGCCGCCGCCCGCGTGTGCCGGTCGATCACCGTGTCCAGGCCCTCGTCCTCGATCCGCTCGACGCACGCCTGGAGCGCCAGCATCTCCAGCTGGGCCGGGGCGTGCAGCAGGGCGGTGCGACCGGCGTCGATCCACCGCTCCTTCCAGTCCAGCAGCGAGAGGTACGAGCGGCGCGGCGCCTGCGGGTTGGCCGCCATCCGCTGCCAGGCCCGCTCGCTCACCGAGACCGCCGACACCCCGGCCGGGCCGCCCATCGCCTTCTGGGCGCCGATCACGCACAGGTCCACGCCCCAGGCGTCCGGGAGCAGCGGCTCGGCGCCGACCGACGCGACCGCGTCCACCATGAAGAGCGCGCCGTGCTCACGGACCACCCGGCCGATCTCGGCCACCGGGTTGGTGTTGCCGGTCGCCGCCTCGGCGTGCACCAGCGAGACGAAGCCGATCTCCGGGTTCTCTGCCAGCGCCTCGGCGACCTGGGCTGCGCTCACCGCGGAGTCGTACGGCACCGCGAGGTCGACCACCCGGGCCCCGCAGTCGCGCAGCCAGTCGCCGAAGGTCTGGCCGTAGGGGCCGGTGATGACGTTGAGCGCGGTGGTGTCCGGGCCCGCGACGCCGCGGATGCAGCCCTCCAGGGGCAGCAGCGCCTCACCTTGGGTGATGACGACGTCCTGCGTGGTGGAGAGCAGCGCCGCGACCCGGCGCTCGATGTTCGCGAAATGCGCGGCGGTCAGCGGGGTCAGGTCCAGAAGGGGGTGCGTCACGGTGGTGCTCTCTTCGCCGGTCGATCGTCGGGCTGCCGGTCCGAGCGTACCCACCGGGTCCTACGCTGCCGTGCATGAGCGAGGACATGGTGCTGCACGTGAAGGGCCGGATACTGGTCGGTCCCGAGGAGGCCGGGGACGAACTCTGGGTGGTGGGCGGGCGGATCACCTTCAGCAGGCCGCCGGGGGCCCGCGAGGTGCGGACCGTCGAGGGGTGGGCGCTGCCCGGACTGGTCGACGCCCACTGCCATGTCGGCCTGGACCGGCACGGCCCGGTCGCGGCGGACGTCGCCGAGAAGCAGGCGCTCACCGACCGCGACGCCGGGGCGCTGCTGCTGCGCGACGCCGGCTCCCCGAGCGACACCCGCTGGATGGACGAGCGGGACGACCTGCCGCGCGTCATCCGGGCCGGCCGCCACATCGCGCGCACCCGCCGCTACATCCGCAACTACGCCCACGAGATCGAGCCGGACGAACTGGTCGCCTACGTCGGCCAGGAGGCGCGGCGCGGCGACGGCTGGGTCAAGCTGGTCGGCGACTGGATCGACCGGGGCGCCGGCGACCTGACGCCCTGCTGGCCCCGCGAGGCGGTCGAGGCGGCCATCGCCGAGGCGCACCGGCTCGGCGCCCGGGTCACCGCGCACTGCTTCGCCGAGGACTCGCTGCGCGACCTGGTCGAGGCGGGGATCGACTGCGTCGAGCACGCCACCGGCCTCACCGAGGACACCATCCCGCTCTTCGCCGAGCGTGGCGTCGCCATCGTGCCGACCCTGGTCAACATCGCCACCTTCCCCGACCTCGCGGCGGGCGGCGAGGCCAAGTTCCCCACCTGGTCGGCCCACATGCGGCGGCTTTACGAGCGCCGTTACGACACGGTCCGCGCGGCCTGGGACGCCGGCATCCCCGTCTTCGTCGGCACCGACGCGGGCGGCAGCCTGCCGCACGGCCTGGTCGCCGCCGAGGTCGCCGAACTGGTCACCGCCGGGATCCCGCCGCTCGACGCGCTCGCCGCCACCACGTGGGGCGCCCGCGACTGGCTCGGCCGCCCCGGGCTGTCCGAGGGCGCCCCGGGCGATCTGGTGGTCTACGAGAGCGACCCCCGCGCCGACGTGCGGGTGCTGGCGAGGCCGCGCCGGGTGGTGATCGGGGGGAAGGTCGTCGCCTGAGGGCGGAAGAAGCGTGTTGACGGGCCGTTACGGGGGCCGGAGCAGGGTCGTTGTGCTCCGGCCCCCGAGGCGTCCCGGCGTCCGCGTATGCCGTCCGTACGCCCTCCGGGGGCCTGGAAACGGGCGGATCGGGTGACGGGAGGGAACGGCCGTGCCGATCGGGTCGAACGCATGCGCCAAAACCCCCCTTTGGAGTGAACTCGCCCGAGGTTGTCGCCCCTTCACCCGCAGTGCGTAAAGATTCCGGCAACGACGTCGTCGACGGCCGCCTGTCCCCAAGCGCGGCCCTCGGCGGCTCCATGTCTCTGTGGGGGTTTCACCATCTTGAACAGCACCAACTTCCGCATGCCCGCACGCCGTCTGGTGGCCACCTCGGCGGCCGGACTGCTCGTCGCGGCACCGCTCGCCCTCGCCTCGGCCTCGACGGCCCACGCCACCGGCGACCACGGGCGGGCGGACGCGGTCGTCCTGCGCACCGGCCTCGACGTCTCGCTGCTCAACAAGACCGTCAACGTCCCGCTGAAGGTCGCGCTCAACGAGGTCCACGCGCCTCAGAGCGCCGAGAAGACAGCGCTGAACGCCGAGCTCTCCGGCGTCAACAACGGCGAGCCGTTCAGCGTGCTCAGCGCCCAGGTGGCCGAGGCGAAGGCCACCGCCGACGCGCACAAGGCGGAGGGGCACACCACGCTCGCCCACGCCAAGGTGCACCTGCCGGGCCTGCCCGCCCTGCCGCTCCTGGAGGTCGAGAAGGCCACCTCCACCGCGCTCTGCGAGGCGGGGAAGAAGCCGGTCGCCGAGGCCAACGTGCTCGGCCAGGTCACCGTCCTCGGCAAGCGCGTCACCCTCACCGCGGGCGGCACCACCGAGGTCGAGGTGCCCGGCGTCGGAGAGGTCACCCTCGACCTCTCCAAGCGGCACACCACCACCTCGACCGCCGCGGCCACCGCCCTGGAGCTCAAGGTCTCCGTCAACCCGCTCAAGCTGGGCGTCGCCGAGGTCGACGGCACCGTCACCCTCGCCGGAGCCACCTGCGAGGCCCCCGCGGCCCCGGCCCCCGCGCCCGAGGAGGAGAAGCCCGCCGAGGAGCCCGCAGCGGAGGAGGAGGCCGAGAAGCCCGCCGACAGCTCCGGTACCGAGCAGGCGAAGACCGGGGACGAGGGCGTCACCACCCAGACGGGCAAGGCCCCCGCCACCGAGAACCTCGCCGAGACCGGCGGCAGTTCCATGACCCCCTACCTCGCGGGCGGCGCCGTCCTCCTGCTCGCCGCGGGCGGCGGCGCCCTCGCCCTGACCCGCCGCAAGCGCGCCTGATCTGACCCTGCCGCACGGCCACCGGGGGGTGGGCCGGGCGGCAGGGGGAGGCCGGGCGCCGCGTCGAGGACGGCGTCCGGCCGCACGGACGGACGGGAGCGGGGCGCGTGGGGCGCCCCGCTCCCGTACCGGAGGGGGCGGCCGCGTGGGGCGGCCGCCCCCTTTTCTCGTCAAGGGGGCGCGAATGCGGCCTGTCCGGACCGAATGCGTGCTCCGGCTCCGTCTGCCGTATGGCGCGCCTCAGCCGAATGCGCTGCCTGGTCTCACTGGCTGGACACGGAGGTCCGGACCGGGTCGAGGTGCAGTTCCTAGGGGCCGAAGCAGTCGGCTGCGAGGGTCGCGACCGGCGCGCCGCAGGGGCAGGCCCGGTTGAGCCCTTCGTCGCCCATCGGTCCGCAGCACCCGGTGCTGTTGGCCCCCTGGGGCAGGGGCTGGAGGCCGGCAGCGTCGTCGGGGTGCACCAGCACGGTGCGGCGGGTGCCCGCCGAGATGACGAAGACTTCTTCGTGGCAGACCAGCCCTCCGCGTGACTGGGCGGGCCTCGGCTCCTCCTGATCGTCCTGTGCGACGTAAGGAGCCCCCCAGGGCTCGGGGTCGATCGCGTAGTGGCCCTGCGGAACGGTGGAGGGCGCCCGGCGCGTCTTTCTGTCCCGGTCACGATCGTCCTCCGAGACGTCGGGGACGGCGGCGAGCCTGGCCGGCTCCGGCGTGATGGCGGTGCCGCACCGGGAACAGCGGAAGACGGTCATCCCCTTGTTGTACCGCGCGGGGCTGCTGTCCGGCATCCCTGTTTCGACGCGCAAGCCAGTAGCCCGTTCACCGCCTCCGCGCCAACGCCAGGTCCAGGGCCCCCAGGAACCCCTCCGTCGTCGCCGCGTCCCTGACCGCCAGGCGGAGCCAGTCCGGGCCGAGGCCCGGGAAGGTGTCGCCGCGGCGGACCGCGAAGCCGAGGGTGCGTAGTTCCTCGCGGACCGCGGCCGCGTCCTCCACCGCCATCAGGACGAACGGTGCCTCGGCCGGGCCCGCGACCCGTACCCCCGACTCCGCCCGCTTCTCCAGCCCCGCCACCAGCAGTTCGCGGTCGGCCGCGATCCGCCGGGCGGCCTCCTCCGCCTCGGCCAGCGCGGGTGGGCAGACGCACGCCTCGGCGGCGGTCAGGGCCGGAGTGGAGACCGGCCACAGGGGCTGGGCCGAGGCGAGGCGGGTGATCAGTTCGGGCTCGGCCAGGACGTAGCCGATGCGCAGGCCCGCCAGGCCCCAGGTCTTGGTGAGGCTGCGGAGGACGACCAGGCCGGGGAGGTCGGTCCGGCCCGCGAGGGCCTCGCGTTCGCCCGGCACCGCGTCCATGAACGCCTCGTCCACCACGAGCACCCGCCCCGGCCGGGCGAGCCGGGCCAGTTCGCGCGCGGGATGCAGGACGGAGGTGGGGTTGGTGGGGTTGCCGACCACCACCAGGTCGGCGTCGTCGGGGACGGCGGCGGCCTCCAGCCGGAAGCCGTCTGCCTCCCGCAGCAGGACCCGGTCCACCCGGTGCCCGGCGTCCCGCAACGCCGCCTCCGGCTCGGTGAACTGCGGGTGCACCACGACGGGACGCCGTACCGGCAGGGCCCGCGCCAGCAGGACGAACGCCTCCGCCGCGCCGGAGGTGAGCAGCACCCACTCGGGAGCCACCCCGTGCCGAGCCGCGACCGCCGCGCGGGCCGCCCGCCCGTCCGGGTAGGCGGCGAGGCCGCCCAGCGAGGCGGCGATCCGCTCCCGCAGCCAGGGCGGGGGCGTGCCGGTGCGCACGTTCACCGCGAGGTCGGTCAGTCCGGCGCCGCGCACCTCGGCGTCGCCGTGGTGCCGCAGGTCGGGCTCGTCCATCGTCACTCCGTCCCCGAGGCGGTCGCCGCCGGGTCGCGCCGCGCCACCGCGCAGGTCGCCACCGCGGGACCGGGACCGCCCGACTTCCGTTTCGGTACGAGGAGTTCGCCGCCGCCCGCCAGCGCCGCCGCCTCCGCGACCGAGGGCACCCCCAGCGCCGCCAGCGCGGTCGGCGAGGAGTGCGGCGTCGCCACCTCGGCCAGCACCTCGGGCGCCCAGGACCGCAGCCCCACCCCCAGCAGCCGGGCCGCCTCGACGAGCCCCGGCTCGGTGGCCTTCGCCTCGACGGTGGCCAGCTCCAGCAGCCGCCCGGCGCCCGGGCCCAGCTCCGCCAGGACCCCGCTCACCAGCGCGTGCACCGCCTCGGCGGGCGCGTCGCGGCAGGCGCCGACGCCCACCACCAGCCAGGCTCCGGCCGGAGGGCCGGTCATACGGCCGCCCCGGCGGCACCCCGCGTCCCGGCCGCACCGGCCGCGCCGGGACGGAGCGCCCGGGCCGTCAGACGGGCCGCCGCCGACGGCAGGGCCGCCCAGTGGACGTGCAGGTAGGAGGCGTGCACGCCGCCCTGGACGAACCCCTCGGTGCGGGGCGGGCCCGGCCGCACCACACCCCAGGCCGGATCGGCGCCCGCGCCGGGCTCCAGGCGGGTGCGGTGGAACTCGTGGCCCGCCACCCGCGTCCCGGCCGGGGCCAGCACCGAGTCGCCGACCGCCACCGCGTCCCGGTAGCCCAGCGTCAGCCGCTCCGTCATCCGCGCGGAGGCGTCCAGCACGCCGCACATCGGGGCGCCGTCCAGCTCCCGCGCCAGGTAGAGCAGGCCCGCGCACTCGGCGGCCACCGGCGCCCCCGAGGCGGCGAGGGCGGCGACATCGGCGCGGAGCGGGGCGTTGGCCGACAGCTCGGGGGCGTACACCTCCGGGAAGCCGCCGCCGATCACCAGCGCCCCGGTGCCCTCCGGCAGCCGCTCGTCGCGGAGCGGGTCGAAGGGGACCACCTCGGCGCCGGCCGCCGTCAGGAGTTCGGCGTGCTCGGCGTAGGAGAAGGTGAAGGCGGCGCCCCCTGCCACCGCGACCACCGGGCGGGGCCCGGCCGGCGGGGGAGGAGCGCCCGCACCGGCCAGCGTCTCGGCCGGGTCCCACGGCGCGTCGGTGAGCGGCGGCGCCGAACGGGCCAGCGCCCACAGCGCGTCCAGGTCGCAGCCCGCGCGGACCTGGGCGGCCATCGCCGCCACCGCCGCCACCGCGTCCGGCTCGCGCTCCGCCACCGGGATGAGGCCCAGGTGGCGGGAGGGCGTCGCGGCCTGCGGGGTGCGGCGCAGCACGCCGAGCACGTCGACGCCGGCCTCGTCCAGGGCCGCGCGCAGGAGCTCCTCGTGCCGGTCGGAGCCGACCTTGTTGAGGATCACCCCGCCGATCCGCACTTCCGGGTCCCAGGAGGCGAAGCCGTGCACCAGCGCCGCCACCGAACGGGACTGCGAGGAGCCGTCGACCACCAGCACCACCGGCGCCCGCAGCGCCTTCGCCAGCTGCGCCGTGGAGGCCAGCTCGCCCTGCCCGGCCGCACCGTCGTACAGGCCCATCACGCCTTCCACCACGGCCAGGTCGGCCCCGGCCGCGCCGTGCGCGAAGAGCGGGCCGAGCAGCTCGGTGCCGCAGAGGTAGGCGTCGAGGTTGCGGCCCGGGCGGCCGGTGGCCAGGGCGTGGTAGCCCGGGTCGATGTAGTCGGGGCCCGCCTTGTGCGGCGAGACCGCCAGGCCCCGCCCGGTGAAGGCAGCCATCAGGCCGGTCGCCACCGTCGTCTTGCCGCTGCCCGACGACGGGGCCGCCACCACCAGGCGGGGCATGTGGAGCGTCCTCACCACTCGATGCCTCGCTGGCCCTTCTGGCCCGCGTCCATCGGGTGCTTCACCTTGGTCATCTCGGTGACCAGGTCGGCGAAGTCCACCAGTTCGGCGGGGGCGTTGCGGCCGGTGATCACCACGTGCTGGTTGCCGGGGCGGGCCCGCAGCACCTCGATGACCTCGGCGGTGTCGATCCATCCCCAGTGCAGCGGATAGGCGAACTCGTCCAGCACGTACAGCCGGTACGTCTCGGCGGCCAGGTCGCGCTTGACCTGCTCCCACCCCTCGCGCGCCTTGGCCTCGTTGTCCTGCTGGTCGTCGCGCTGCACCCACGACCAGCCCTCGCCCATCTTGTGCCAGTCGACGCGGCCGCCCTCGCTGCCGGCGCCCAGCACCTTCAGCGCGTTCTCCTCGCCGACCTTCCACTTCGCCGACTTGACGAACTGGAACACCCCGATCGGCCATCCCTGGTTCCAGGCGCGCAGCGCCAGCCCGAAGGCCGCCGTCGACTTGCCCTTGCCGGGGCCGGTGTGGACCGCGACCAGGGGACGGTTGCGGCGCTGACGTGTGGTGAGTCCGTCCTCGGGGACGACGGACGGCTGTCCCTGCGGCATTACGCGGCCCTCCGGGCGTGGTGGTGATCGGTGACGTCCTTGACCAGGCCGGTGAGCGCCTCGGCCCGCAGCTCGTCCAAGGTGACGGCGGTGCCCCGCAGTTCGCGGGCGAGTTCGGCGGCGAGCCCGAGGCGGACCGGGCCCGCCTCGCAGTCGACGACCACACTCGCGGTCGCCTCGGCGGCGTGCAGCCGGGCGGCCCTGGCCGCCAGCGCCACCGGCTCGGGGCCGCCGGTGGCCCGGCCGTCGGTGACGACGACCAGCAGCGGGCGGCGGGTGGCGTCCCGCAGCCGCTCCACCCGCAGCACGTCGTGGGCCCTCAGCAGGCCCGCCGCCAGCGGGGTCCGGCCGCCGGTCGGCAGCGACTGGAGGCGGGCGGCGGCCGCGTCCACCGACGAGGTCGGGGGCAGCGCCACCTCGGCCTCGCGGCCCCGGAACGTCACCAGCCCCACCTTGTCGCGCCGCTGGTAGGCGTCGAGGAGCAGCGACAGCACCGCGCCCTTGACCGCCCCCATCCGCTTGCGGGCCGCCATCGACCCGGAGGCGTCCACCACGAAGAGCACGAGGTTGCCCTCGCGGCCCTCCCGGGTCGCCTGCCGCAGGTCGTCGCGGCGCACCACCAGGCCCCGCCCCGACCGGCCGCGCGCCCGCTGGTGCGGGGCGGCCGCCCGGACCGTCGCCGTCAGGTGCAGCTTGGTCAGCGCGCCCTCGGGGCGGGTGGCGCCGGTGGTCCTGCCGTGCTCGGTACGCGCCCGGGACCTGCGGCCCGCAGCGCCCGCGCCGAGCCCCGGCACGCTGAGCGCCTTGGTGCGGAAGGGTTCGCCCGCCGCCACCGCCTGCTGCTCCGCCGAGGCCGGGCGGGGCGTACCGCCGGCGGGCTCGCCGGGCTCCCGCCCGGTCAGCGCCTCGGGCGCGTCTTCGGGTGCCCCGGCACCGGAGTCCTCGGCGCGCTGCGGCGGGACCCCGCCGGAACCGCCGTCGCCGGGGTCGGGCTGCCCGCCCCCGCCCCCGCCGCCGTCCGGGCCCGGGCCGTCGTCGCCGTCGCCGTCGGCCGGGTCCTCCGGCGCCTGCCCCTCGGGCGGCGTCGGCGGCTCGTCCTCGGGGTCGTCGGCGGCGGCGTCCCGCAGCACCTCGTCCAGCTTCTCCTCGTCCAGGCCCGGTGCGTCGAAGGGGTTGCGGCGGCGCCGGTGCGGCAGCGCCAGCAGCGCGGCCTGCCGTACGTCCTCGACGGCGACCTCGGTGCGCCCGGCCCAGGCGGCCAGCGCCGTCGCGGTGCGCGCCATCACCAGGTCGCCGCGCATCCCGTCGACCTCGAACGCCGCGCACACCGCCGCGATCCGGCGCAGCGCCCCGTCGCCCAGGCGTACCTGGGGCAGCAGCGCCCGGGCGGCGGCCACCCGCTCGCGCAGCTCGGCCTCCTCGCCGGACCAGCGGCCCGCGAAGGCGGCCGGGTCGTCCTCGAAGGCGAGGCGGCGGCGGACCACCTCGACGCGCTGGCCCGGCTCCCGGGAGGCGGCGACCTCCACGGTCAGACCGAACCGGTCCAGCAGCTGCGGGCGCAGCTCGCCCTCCTCCGGGTTCATCGTGCCGACCAGCAGGAAGCGGGCCGCGTGCCGCACCGAGACGCCCTCGCGCTCCACGTACGAGGCGCCCATCGCCGCCGCGTCGAGCAGCAGGTCGATGAGGTGGTCGTGGAGGAGGTTGACCTCGTCGACGTAGAGGATGCCGCGGTGCGCGTCGGCCAGCAGGCCCGGCTCGAACGCCTTCACGCCCTCCGCCAGGGCCCGTTCGATGTCGAGCGCGCCGACCAGCCGGTCCTCGGAGGCGCCGACCGGCAGCTCCACCATCCGCGCCGCCCGCTCCCGGCCCCGGCCGCCCTGCCCGTCCACCGGGTGCGGCCCGTCCGGGCAGTCGGGGTCGGGCGCGGCCGGGTCGCAGGAGAAGCGGCACCCCTCCACGGCCCGCACCGGCGGCAGCAGCGCGGCCAGCGCGCGTACCGCCGTCGACTTGGCGGTGCCCTTCTCCCCCCGGACGAGGACACCGCCGACCGCCGGGGAGACCGCGTTCAGCAGCAGCGCCAGCCGCAGGTCGTCCTGACCGACGATCGCGGTGAACGGATAGCGGGAACTGGTACTCATCGGGACTTCACTCCTTCACTCACCAAGACCACGCGCCGCGCGGCGGCAGGGGTACGGCGGACAGGGGACGCGGGGCCGCCGGGAGGGCGGAGCCCGGGCGTGCGGGCGTGAGGCTCGCTGACCGGGGCGCGGGTCATGGCGCTCCCGGCGGGAGGAACGGCAGGCCGGGCGGGGCGCCCCGCTCGATGAGGCGCAGCAGCGCCTCGGTGTCGGCGTGCTCCTCGATCAGGTCGCCGAGCCGGTCGAGCTGCTCCTCGCGGAGCAGGCCGAAGGAGGTGTCGGGGGCGGGGACGAAGCGGCGGCCCGCGGCCCGGGCCACCTCGGTGAGGAAGGCCCTGCGGTAGCCGTCGCTCTCCAGCGAGCCGTGCCAGTGGGTGCCCCACACCGCGCCGACCCGGCAGCCGTCCAGGGCCCGCCCGGCCGCGTCGGTGAAGACCGGCTCGCCGCCCCGTACCTCGGCGACGCCGTGATGGATCTCGTACCCCTCGGCCGGCTCGCCGAGGGCCGAACCGGCCGGCCGCGCCAGCGTCTTCCCGGCCGCGAACCGCACTCGCACCGGCAGCACGCCGAGCCCCGCCACGGTGCCCGCCCGGGACTCCACCTCGTCCTCGATCCGCTCGCCGAGGAGCTGGTAGCCGCCGCAGATGCCGAGCACCGGCCGCCCCTCGGCGACCCGCCGCAGCAGCGCGTCGGCCAGACCCCGCTCACGCAGCCAGGCCAGCGCGCGGACCGTGCCCCGGGTGCCGGGGACCACCACCAGGTCGGCGTCGGCCAGCTCCTCGGCCCGGTCCACGAACCGCACCACCACGCCCGGTTCGGCGGCCAGCGCGTCCACGTCGGTGAAGTTCGACATCAGCGGCACCGCGCAGACCGCGACCCGCAGCACGTCCTCGCCGACCGGCGGTGCCACCACCGACTCGCGGACCGCGCCGCGCAGCGAGACCCGCAGCCCGTCCTCCTCGTCGATGCCGAGCCCGTCGGCGTACGGCAGGACGCCGTAGGTGTGCCGTCCGGTGATGCCCCGCAGCATCTCGACGCCGGGCTTCAGCAACTCGACGTCGCCCCGGAACTTGTTGACCACGTACCCGGCCACCAACGCCTGGTCCTCGGGGGCCAGCAGTGCCGTGGTGCCGAAGAACGAGGCGAAGACCCCGCCCCGGTCGATGTCGCCGACCACCAGCACCGGCAGCTTCGCCGCGCGGGCCACGCCCATGTTGACGATGTCGGTGCGGCGCAGGTTGATCTCGGCGGGGCTGCCCGCGCCCTCGCAGACCACCACGTCGTGCTCGGCCCGCAGCCGGGCCAGGCACTCCAGCACCGGTTCCAGCAGTGCCTCACGGCGGCCGCCCGCCACCGCACGCGCCGGCTCCCCGGGCCGTGCCGAGCCGAAGAAACCCTGGGCGCTCAGCTCCCCGACCGGCTTGCCGAGCAGCACGACCTGGCTGGAGCGGTCGCTGCCGGGCTTGAGCAGGACCGGGTTCATCAGCGCCGTCGGCTCGACGCGGGCGGCCTGCGCCTGCATGGCCTGGGCCCGGCCGATCTCCGCGCCCTCCCGGGTGACGAACGAGTTGAGGGACATGTTCTGCCCCTTGAACGGCGCCACCTTCACCCCGCGCCGCGCCAGCCACCGGCAGATGCCCGCCGTCAGCACGCTCTTCCCGGCGTCCGAGGTGGTCCCCGCGATCAGCACTCCGCCGCTCATGCCCCTGCCCGTCCCTTCCCGGTTCCCGCGCGCCGGGCGCGCCCGCGTACCGCTCCGGCGGCCAGGCGTGCGCCCGCCCCCGCCACCAGGGCCAGCGCCCCGACGCGCCGGGAGAGCCGGGCGGCCCGTTCGATGTCGCCGGGCCGCACCGGGCGGCCCTGGCCGCCGAGCACCGGCCGGTGCTCGGTCCGCCCGCCGTACGCCAGGGTCCCGCCGAGCCGCACCCCGAGCGCGCCGGCGAACGCCGCCTCGACCGGGCCCGCGTTGGGGCTCGGGTGGCGGTGCGCGTCGGCGCGCCAGGCCCGGACGGCGCCACGCGGGTCGGGTCCGGCGAGGACGGCGAGGGCGGCCGTCAGCCGCGCCCCCGGGTAGCCGACGGCGTCGTCGAGGCGGGCCGAGGCCCAGCCGAACCGGCGCAGCCGGGGCGACTTGTGGCCGACCATGGCGTCCAGCGTGTTGACGGCGCGGAACCCGACGAGGCCGGGGACGCCCGCGACCGCGCCCCAGACCAGGGCGCCGACCACCGCGTCCGAGGTGTTCTCGGCGACCGACTCCACCACGGCACGGGCCAGCGCGTCGGCGTCCAGCGCCTGCGGGTCGCGCCCGCAGAGGCGGGGCAGCAGCCGCCGCGCCTCGGCCACGTCACCGGCCTGGAGGGCGGCGCCGATCAGCCGGGCCTCACGCACCAGCGAGGTGCCGCCGACCACGGCCCAGGTCGTGGTGGCGGTCAGCGCGACGGCGCCGCGCGGGTGGCGGCGTACGGCTCGACCGGCCAGCGCGGCGGCGGCGGTGGCGCCGCCCGCGCAGAGCGCGGTGTGCAGGGCGCCCCAGCCGCGGTGGTCGTGCCACAGGCGCCGCTCCACGGCGGCGGCCGCCCGGCCGAAGAGGGCCACGGGGTGGCCCCGGCCGGGGTCGGCGAGAAGGGCGTCGGCCAGCAGCCCGGCGGTGGCGCCGCACGCGAAGACGCGGCCGGCACGGTCCACGGGGCTCAGTCCGTTCGGCGCTCGGGGGACCGGTGGACGGCTGGAGGGGGCGGCGACGGGCAGCCACGCATGGCGGTGTGTCCTCACTCAGGGTCCGCGCCCTGGTTCGACGTGACCGGGGGCGAGAGTCTCCTGGCTTCCGGATCGGCGGCATCCCCTGGCCTTCCAGCCCCTGGGGGCCGTGGCGCTCGGCGGAGATGCCGCTCCCCGGTGACAGTGGCGGGACCGCGCCGGATTCGCACCGGCTTCCTCTGCTGCCTCCGTGTTTCGGCCCCGGCAGTCCACCACGTGCCCGGAACACCAGTCAACTCACCGTTGACCTGCGGCGAAGAGTGTGTGGAGCCCCACAGCGGGGGCGGCGCGGCACCGGGCGCCCGCGCCGCCGTACGCCGAAGGGCGGGCCGGACGCCGTACGTCCGGTCCGCCCTTCGCGGCGGGAGGTGGCCCTCAGGCCACGATGATGTAGATCCCGTAGGCGACCGCCGCCGCGCAGAGGGCGAAGCAGAGGTAGCCGCCGGTCCTGGCGAGGGCGCCGGATCCGCCGCCCTGCGTGCTGCTCGCGCCCTTGGAGAGGCCCACGATGCCGAGGGTGAAGAAGCCGACGAGCGCGACGGTGACCACGAGGCTCACGCCGAAGACGGCGCCGAGGGCTGCCCAGTCGATGTGCATGGTGAGGTGTCCTTACGTACGCGAGGCCGGGTCAGACCGTGGCCGGCCGGGCCGGTTCGGCGGAGGAGTGGCCGGGCTGGCCGGGGATCGAGGAGAGCGGGGAGCCGCCCGCCGGACCGTCGCCGTCCCGGTCGTCGTCGTCCCGCTCGCCGGAGGCGTCCGAGGCGGCGGCCTCGTCGGAGGCGGCGGCCGCGCCGGTGGGCGGCGGGGCGACGGAGGCCATGGCCTGGGTGACGACGCCCGAGGGCTCGTCCTGGCCCGGCTCGACGTCGTTGACGTTGTCGTGGGTGACGGGGGAGCGGCGCGAGCGCAGCCAGATCGCGAAGGACCCGCCGACCAGCAGGACCGCGGTGGCGGCGACGCCCCAGTCGCCCTGCTTGGTGAGGAACTCGGCGGCCGCGCCGACCAGGGCGGCGGCCGGGAGCGTCAGGCCCCAGGCGACGAACATCCGGGTGGCGGTCGACCAGCGGACGACACCGCCCTTGCGGCCGAGGCCCGCACCCATCACCGCGCCGGAGCACGACTGGGTGGTGGAGAGGGAGAAGCCCAGGTGGGAGGAGGCCAGGATGACCGTCGCGGCGCTGGTCTGGGCGGCGAAGCCCTGCGGCGGCGTGAGGTCGGTGAGGCCCTTGCCCATGGTCCGGATGATGCGCCAGCCGCCCAGGTACGTACCGAGCGCGATGGCGACACCGGCGGAGACGATGACCCACATCGGGGGGTTGGAGCCGGGCGCGAGGACACCGCCGGTCACCAGGGCGAGGGTGATGACACCCATCGTCTTCTGGGCGTCGTTGGTGCCGTGCGCCAGCGAGACCAGGCCGGCCGAGGCGATCTGTCCGGCGCGGTAGCCCTTGGCGGTGGACTTCTCGTCCACGTTCCGGTTGATCCGGAAGGTCAGCCGGGTGGCGAGCATCGCGGCGAGGCCGGCGACGAGCGGCGCGGCGAGCGCCGGGAGCAGCACCTTGGTGACGACGGTGCCGCCGTTGACGGAGGACCAGCCCGCCGACATCACCGCGGCGCCGATGAGGCCGCCGAAGAGCGCGTGCGAGGAGCTCGACGGCAGACCGACGAGCCAGGTCAGAAGATTCCACAGAATGGCGCCGACGAGGGCGGCGAAGATGACTTCCGTCTTCAGGCCGTCCTCGTTGATGAGTCCGCCGGAGATCGTCTTGGCGACCTCCACGGAGAGGAACGCGCCGACGAGGTTGAGGACGGCGGACATCGCCACCGCGGCCTTGGGCCTCATCGCGCCGGTCGAGATGGTGGTGGCCATCGCGTTGGCTGTGTCGTGGAAACCGTTCGTGAAGTCGAACACGAGAGCGGTCACGATCACGATCCCGAGGAGAAGCGTGATGTGTTCCATTTACCCGGACTTCTGTGGGACGTCGTTGGCTCGTTGAACGTAGGGGTGTTGAGTGAACGGAAGATGAACTGAGCCGGGCAACGTGGTGACCCGAACCGGAGCCCGGGCGGCCGCCTCGTCCCCGGACCCGCCCCGACCCCGTGGGGGAGCGGCTCCCGGGGCCTTTCCTGCCCTCGATCACGGCCTTCGGCAGGGGTGCCCGCGGAGCCGCGATGTGAGGCAGGTCGCACGCCCCGGGCGGGGCCGGCGGCGGCGAAGCGGAATGCCCTGTGGGTGGCTGGGGACGGGGCGTGCGCCGGAGAGGGCTTCGGGGGGCGGGTGCGTACGCCGGGGCGACCGCCCGGCGGGGGAGTGCCGCCGGGCGAGGGCTGGGGGTGCGGGGCGCGCCTCGGGCGGCGGCTGCCCTCGCGGGGGAGCCCCGTGGCAGGATCCCGCGCCATGGAGAAGAAGCTGGAGCAGCACCGGGAAGACCAGGAAGTCCAGGAGGCCCAGGATGCCCTGGCGGACCAGGACGGTACCGTCGCCCGCGCCTGGCGGGCCCTGCTGGAGACGGCCCGGGCCACCGTCCGCGACGGGCTGGTGGTCGGCACCTCCGGCAACGTCTCCGTCCGCGTCACCCCCGGCGGCCCGGGCGGCGGCACCGCGCGGGACCTCGTCCTCATCACCCCCACCGGCGTCCCCTACGACCAGCTCGGCCCCGAGGACACCGTCGCCGTCACCCCGGACGGCCGCCAGGTCCTCGGCACGCTGAAGCCCACCAGCGAACTGCCGCTCCACCTCGCCGTGTACCGCACCGGCACGGCCCGCGCCGTCGTCCACACCCACGCCCCGCACGCCACCGCCGTCTCCACGCTCGTCGACACCCTGCCGCCGGTCCACTACATGGCGGCCGCGTTCGGCGGCCCGGTCCGCACCGCCCCGTACGCCCTCTACGGCACCCGGGAACTCGCCGCCCACCTCCTCGAGGCCCTCCGCGACCGCACCGGCTGCCTGCTGCGCAACCACGGCACCGTCACCACCGGCGACACCCTCGGCCAGGCGCTGGAGCGCACCGCCCAGCTGGAGTGGATGTGCCGCGTCTGGCTGCTGGCCCGCTCCGTCCCCGGCCACACCCCGGCCCTCCTCGACACCGGCCGGCTCGCGGCCGCCGCCGACCGGCTGCGCGGTTACGGCCAGCCGGAGGGCTGACCCGCCGCCCGGCCCGCCCGGCGCCCGCCACGTGACCCCCCGGGCCACGCCCACTGGCCGGGAGGCGGTCTCTGCCCGCAGACTGGAGCGGTGCGTATCGCCCGAACGACGGCACTGGCCGTCACCGCCGCAGTCGGAGCCGGGGTCGCCGCCGTCGCGGCCGGCCGGTACGCCAGCGACGCCGCCCTGCGGCTCCCACCAGGCCACCGGCTGCGGACCGAACCGAAGCTGACGGTCCACCGGGCCGAGGGCGGGCGGATCGTCCTCACCCGCGACCTCGCCTCCCTGCGCCCCGGCCGCTACGGCCTCGCGGGAAGCGACTTCCACGCCGCCGTGGGGCCGGTGCTCGACCGCACCGAGGGCGAGGTCGCCGCCGACACCGTGGTCCGCCGCCTGGAGCGCGTCTTCCACGGCACCCCCGGCACCGGCGACCGGGCCTGGCTCACCCCGCAGCTCTACAGCGGCGACCCCGCCACCGCCCTCGGCCTCTCCTACGCCGGGGTCGAGATCCCCGGCGAACTGGGCGTCCTGCCCGGCTGGATGGTGCCCGGCGACCGCCGCACCTGGGTGGTGGCCGTCCACGGCCTGGCCGGCACCATCGAGCACCCCTTGGTCGTGACCGAGCAGCTGCACCGCCTCGGCCTGCCGGTGCTCTCCCTGGCCTACCGCGGCGACCGGGGCGCCCCCCGTTCCCCGGACGGCCTCAACCACCTGGGCGACACCGAGTGGCGCGACGTCGACGCCGCCATCCGCTTCGCCGTCGCCAACGGCGCCACCCGCGTCATCCTCTACGGCTGGTCCACCGGCGCCACCATGGCCCTCTTCGCCGCCGCACGCTCCGCGCTGCGCGACCGCATCGGCGGGCTCATCCTCGACTCCCCGGTCCTCGGCCGTGAGGAGACCGTCCAGGCGCTGGCCTCCGCCAGGCACGTGCCGCGCGCCTTCCTGCCGCTCGCCGTACGCGCCGCCGAGGGCCGCACCGGGCTCAGCGACGACCGGCTCCCGCACATCGGCGGCCCCGAGGGCCTGCGCGTCCCCACCTTCCTGGTCCACGGCCCCGACGACGAGATCGCCCCCTTGGGGTACTCGCTCGCCCTCGCCCGCAGCCGCCCCGACCTGATCACCCTCCGGACGGTCCCCGACGCCCCCCACGCCGCCATGTGGAACGCCGACCCCAACGGCTACGACGAGGCCCTGCGCCGTTTCCTGACTCCGCTGCTCTGAGCGACACCGCCTCCGCGGGCACGTGAGGCGTGCCCGTGATCACCACCGCATAACAAAACCATCGCCCATTGCATATGCAATGAGCAAAGAGGTTGCGGTGAGAGGGGGAGGTGGTCACGACAAGGCAGGACAAACGACCCGTCAAACGCTGACTCTCCCGGCATCTGCCGCATTAGAGAAGTCATTTGCCCTCGTCGGGGCCGCGCGAATCGAAGATCGCCACGGCGCGACGGTGCTGTTATGGTGCCAGGCGTTTGCGGGCACAAAGGATGCCCCCGTTTTATGGCGTCCCCCGATCCCAGCGATGACGCGGCCTGGGGACCGAAGCAGGAGCCCCGCCGGCGCCCTTGGGCGCGAGGCGCGCGCACGCAGCTCCCCCGGTCGACCCGTCGGGTGCTACGGCTGACGCCGGGCTCCGCGAGTCGAAGGAGGTGGTGCGTGTGGACGGACTGGAAACAGCCGGTTTCAGCGCCGTGGTGGTAGTCGGATTGCTGGTCTTCTTCTACGGAGGGACCTTCCTGATCTCGACCCGCATCGGCAAGAAGGAAGAGAACGCCGACGGGTACATGACCGGCGGCAACAACATCGGGTTCGGGGTCTCCGCCGCCAGCATGACGGCGACATGGATCTGGGCGTCCTCGATGTACGCCTCGGCGACGTCCGGTTACACCTACGGCATATCCGGGCCCATCCACTACGGGCTCTGGGGCGCCCTGATGATTCTCTTCATCTACCCCTTCGGCAAGCGCATTCGCGCCGTCGCCCCGAAGGCCCACACGCTGGCCGAGGTGATGCGCGCCCGGCACGGCCGCTCCAGTCAGCTGATGCTCGCCGGCTCCAACATCGTCGGCAGCCTGATCAGCCTGATGTCCAACTTCATCGCCGGCGGCGTGCTGATCTCCCTGCTGTCGCCGTTCACCTTCACCCAGGGCGTCTTCGCCGTGGCCGCGGGCGTGCTGCTGTACACCCTGTGGTCCGGCTTCCGGGCCTCCGTGCTGACCGACTTCGTGCAGGTGATCGCGATGCTCGGTGCGGTGGCCGTGATCGTCCCGTTCATCTTCTTCGCCGCCGGGTTCCCGGCGGCGTTCGAGACGGGCGCGGAGAACCTGACCTCCCAGCAGGGCGACTTCTTCTCCAGCGAGGCGTTCATGGAGCAGGGCGCCCCCTACATCGCCGCCGTACTGGCCTACGCCATCGGCAACCAGACCATCGCCCAGCGGCTCTTCGCCGTGAAGCAGACCCTGATCAAGCCGGTCTTCGTCACCGCGACCATCGGCTACGGCGCCATGGTGATCGGCGTCGGCATGCTCGGCGTGCTCGCCCTCTACCTGGGCTTCGAGCCGACCGGTGGCGACCTCAACAACCTCATCCCCGAGATGGCCGCCGACTACCTGCCGCCCGTGCTGCTGGCGCTCTTCTTCATCATGATCGTCGGCGCGCTCTCCTCCACCGCCGACTCGGACCTCTCCGCCCTCTCCTCCATCATGATGGCCGACGTCTACGGACAGAACGTGACCGGCGAGAAGAAGGCCAACCCCCGGACGATGCTGCTGATCGGGCGCCTCACGATGGTGGTGGCGACCGCGATGGCCGTGGCCTTCGCCAGCCTCCAGCTGAGCATCCTCGACCTGCTGGTCTTCGTCGGCGCGCTGTGGGGCGCCCTCGTCTTCCCGGTGCTGGCCAGCTTCTACTGGGAGAAGGTCACCAACAAGGCGTTCACCGTCTCGGTCCTCGCGGCCCTCGCGGTGTTCCTGCCCGTCCGCTTCGACTGGCTCCCCCTGGACGGCGTCTTCGGCATCCTCGTCGACGTGCTGTCGGTCGTCGGGATCGGTGTGGTCCTCGGCCTGATGGTCTTCGGCTTCCTCGGCCTCAGGGCAGCGAAGATCGCCGGTGTGCTGGCCGTGGTGGCCTCCGCGCCGTTCGCCGTCGGCTCCCTGCACGAGTACGCGACGCTGTGCGGCTCGCTCGTCGCGTACTCCGTGAGCACCGCCATCTGCTGGGCGATGTCCGTCGGCCGACGTGAACGCTTCGACTTCGCCCTCATCGCGCAGCGCACCGGGGACTTCGACGACGGCGGGGCGGGGGCCGGTGTCCCGCCCCAGGTGACAGGGGCGCAAGGCACCGCACCGACCCCGCCCCCGAGCCCCGCGGGCACCCAGTGACCCAGGAGGAGGCACAGTGACCACCATCGCTCTGACCGTGTACGTCCTGATGTGGCCTGTCGGCGTGGCCGCCGTCCTGTTCGTGATCAGCCGTGCGTTCTTCCGCGAGTGGGCCGAGGCCCGCCGCAAGGGCGAGGGCATGATCTGACCCGCCCGCTCGGCCCGGCCCCCAAGGCCGGGCCGATCGCCGCCGCCCCACAGGTGCCCCCCGGCACCACCGCCGACGAGGCGGGCCCGACCGCCTCGGCAGCCTTCTGCCCCGACAGGCAGTCCCCGCCCGTACCCGCGGCCCCGCGCCCAGCGCGCGGCACGGCCCGACGGCGACGCCCTCCCGTACACGGCGCCCGCATGCGACGCGGCACGGCGCGCCCCCCCGCTCGCACCCCCGGGGCACGAACTCCTCCGAGCTCGCGCCGCCCGCGCACTACGCGCCGACGCCTCCGAGCCTCCCGCCCGGCCCCACGCCGCCCGGGACGGGACAAAGCGGCTGGAACATTTCGCTCCGAGCCGCCCATAGCAGCCCCGGCACCAGTTCCGTTTGGGATTTCCGTACTTCACCCGGAAGACTGCCCCCGTGACGTCCCGTATCCCGCGCGACTCCAGGCTCCGAATCGTCCGCCCACGACCCCTCGCCGCCGCCCCGGCGGCGGTCGCCGAACGGCGGGCCCGCAGGCCCGCGCCCCGCCCGCCCGAGGGCACGCCGCCCCGGGCCCGGCTCGCCGCCATGGCGAGGGAGGGCCTGGCCGACGCCGTCCGGGTCGCCCGCTGGGCCGAGACGGCACTGCCCCGCGGCGGCCCCGCCGCCCAGCCGGCCGCACCCGCCGACGGAGAGGGGGCGCTCTCCGAGGCGACCGCGATCCGCGCCGCGGGCGAGCTGGGGCTCACCCCGGCCAAAGTCCGCGCCGACTGGGACACCGCCCGCCTCGCCGGACTGGTCGAGGTGCACGGCGGCGTGGCCCGCGCCGGGTGGCGCCTGCGCGCCTGGGACCGGGACGACTCCGCCGTGCTGCGCGGCTGGGTGGCGCTCTTCGACGCCTGGTCGCTGGTCCACCCCGGCCCGGACGAGCTGACCCCCGCCGCGGGCGCCGAGGTGATCGAGGCGGTCCCGCAGCTGCTGACCCTGCTCCAGCTCTCCGCGGGCCCCGTCCCCGTCACCCAGCTCCTGGACCTCCTCGAACAGCGCGTGGAGGAACTCCGCACCCAGCGCTGCGAGATCCCCTACGCCCCCCGGGCCGAACCGGCGGCCGAACCGGGCCAGGACATCCCGCTGGCCACCCTGCTCGACTGGGCCCTGCACGGCCTCGCCGCCGTCGGCGCGCTCACCTACGCCGACGGCCACGCCACCCTCACCCCGCTCGGGAGCTGGGCGGTGTGGGTGCGGCTGGAGCAGATCTGCGTCGCCGCCCAGAGCCCGGCGGGCAACATCGAGCAGCCCGCCGAGGAGATGCTCCGCGGCTGTGCCCGGCTGCGCCCGCAGTCGGCCCGCTCGGAGTATCGCGCCTGGCTCGCCGCCCGCCCCGCCGGCAGCGCCGTCGCCGAGCTGCTGGAGGCGGCCCGGGGCGAGGACGCCATGGTGCGCAGCCTCGCCTTCGAGGCACTCAGGGTCGTCGGCGCCCCCGCCGAGGCCGAGGTGCGCGCCGCCGCCGAGGACGTCTCGCTGCGGCCCTACGCCCTGCTCTGGCTCGCCGAGCACGACGGCACCGACCCCGAGGACGCCCCGCTGGTCCTCAGCCGCCAGGAGGCCACCTGGCTGTGGGTCGACACGGCCGCCGCCGTCGCGGACCACGGCGAGGCCCCGCTGCTCGTCCGGCACCTGGAGGCCGCCGTCCAGTCGACGGTGCCCGCCCTGCTCGCCGACGTCCGCGCGGTCGGCCACCCCCGCACCGTGCAGGTCCTGGTGGCGCTGGCCGCCGCCCACCCGGACCCGGCGCTCGCCAAGGCCGTGCGCCGGGCCGCCTTCCAGGTCCACACCGGCGGCGCCTGACCAGGGCCCGGGCCAGGCTCAGGCGGGCAGCTCGGGACCGTACGTACCGAAGGACCAGATGTTCCCCTCGGCGTCCCGCGCCATGTAGTCGCGGGAGCCGTACTCCTGGTCCGTCGGGGGCGTGAGGATCTCGACGCCGTCGTGGGCGGCGGCGCGGGCGTGGTGGGCGTCCACGTCGGTGACGACGACGTAGACGCCGACCGGCCCGGCGCCCGTCATCGCCCGGTCGTAGGCGCTGCCCGTGCCCTTGGGGCCGATCATCACGGCGCCGTTGCCCAGCGACAGCTCGGCGTGGGCGACCTTCCCGTCGTCCGTCTCGTAGACCGCCGCCCGGGTGAAGCCGAACGCCTCCGTCAGGGTCCGTACGGCCGCTTGGGCGTCCGCGTAGAGGACCGTCGGGAAGACGGTGGGGGGTCCGCTCGCGGTCTGGGCCATGGCACTCACTCCTTGGGACGTCCCGTTCCGGTGCGGGGTGATTCCGCTCACCGGTGAGCGGGGCGCGCGGCGGCGCCCGTACCGAGCTCCAGGCCCTCTCGCGTGCGCCCGCTCGCCCCGGTGTCGAGTATCTGCCGGTTGCCGCCTCCGCGCTCCCGGGGGCGGAGGGCCGTCGAGGGAGAAAAGCGGTTGACCGCCGCCGTTAGAATTGCCGTATGGCCATTCTCCTCACGCATTAGACGGCGTCGACCGCCCCCGCATCAGTCCGCCGTCCGTTCCATTCCTGCCCAGGAGTCTGTCCGTGATCACCGCCTCCGGTGTCGAGCTGCGCGCCGGCGCCCGCGTCCTCATCGAGTCCGCCACCTTCCGTATCGCCAAGGGCGACCGCATCGGCCTCGTCGGCCGCAACGGCGCGGGGAAGACCACCCTCACCAAGTGCCTCGCGGGGCAGGGCCAGCCCGCCGCCGGCACCATCACCTCCTCCGGCGAGGTCGGCTACCTCCCGCAGGACCCGCGCACCGGCGACCTCGACGTCCTCGCCCGCGACCGCGTCCTCTCCGCCCGCGGCCTGGACACCCTGCTCAAGAAGATGCGGGAGAACGAGCAGCGGATGGCCACCGGCCAGGGCGCCACCCGCGAGAAGGCGATGCGCAAGTACGAGCGGCTGGAGACGGAGTTCCTCACCAAGGGCGGGTACGCCGCCGAGGCCGAGGCCGCCACCATCGCCGCCGCGCTCAACCTCCCCGACCGGGTCCTCGGCCAGCCCCTGCACACCCTCTCGGGTGGTCAGCGGCGCCGTATCGAGCTGGCCCGCATCCTCTTCTCCGACGCCGACGTGCTCCTCCTGGACGAGCCCACCAACCACCTCGACGCGGACTCCATCGCCTGGCTGCGCGACTACCTGAGGAGCTACCGCGGCGGCTTCATCGTCATCTCCCACGATGTCGAGCTGGTCGAGACGGTCGTCAACAAGGTCTTCTACCTGGACGCCAACCGCGCCCAGATCGACATCTACAACATGGGCTGGAAGCTCTACCAGCAGCAGCGCGAGGCCGACGAGAAGCGCCGCCGCCGCGAGCGGCAGAACGCCGAGAAGAAGGCCGCGACCCTCAACGCCCAGGCCGACAAGATGCGCGCCAAGGCCACCAAGACGGTCGCCGCGCAGAACATGGCCCGCCGCGCCGAGCGGCTGCTCTCCGGCCTGGAGGCCGAGCGGGTCAGCGACAAGGTCGCCAAGCTGCGCTTCCCCGAGCCCGCCCCCTGCGGCAAGACCCCGCTGACCGCCGAGGGCCTCTCCAAGTCGTACGGCTCGCTGGAGATCTTCACCGACGTCAGCCTCGCCATCGACAAGGGCTCCCGGGTCGTCATCCTCGGCCTCAACGGCGCGGGCAAGACGACCCTGCTGCGGCTGCTCGCCGGGACGGAGAAGCCCGACACCGGCAGCGTGGTCGAGGGCCACGGGCTGAAACTCGGCTACTACGCGCAGGAGCACGAGACGCTCGACCCCGACCGCACGGTCCTGGAGAACATGCGCTCGGCCGCGCCCGACCTGGACCTGGTGCAGGTCCGCAAGACGCTCGGCTCGTTCCTCTTCTCCGGCGACGACGTCGACAAGCCGGCCGGGGTGCTCTCCGGCGGCGAGAAGACCCGGCTGGCCCTGGCCACCCTGGTCGTCTCCTCGGCCAACGTCCTCCTCCTCGACGAGCCCACCAACAACCTCGACCCGGCCAGCCGTGAGGAGATCCTCGGCGCGCTCAAGACGTACAAGGGCGCCGTCGTCCTCGTCACCCACGACGAGGGTGCGGTCGACGCCCTCCAGCCCGAGCGGATCATCCTGCTCCCCGACGGCGTCGAGGACCTCTGGGGCGCGGACTACCTCGACCTGGTCACCCTGGCCTGACCGGTTCGGCCCGGCGCCGACCCGCCCGACGCACACCCCGCGAGCCGTCCGCCCGATCCCGGGCCGGGCGGCTCCGGCGTGCGGTCCGGGTACAAGGGGCGCGTTCACCCGGCGCATTCCGGCGTACGCAGGGTTGACGCGGAGAGATCGTCCTCGGATGGATCATTCGGCCCACTCCTGATCCGTCATCTGCGTGAGCGGCTCTCACCCTGGGGGCGAGAAGCCGTCGACAGGCGCTGCCGCACCGGCCCCGCCGACCTCGGATCCCTTGTGCCACCTGGCCTTGGCCCGCCTCCACCCTGACCAGCCGCTTCCCGCCGGAACCCGTTCGGCGGTACGGGTGCGAGGCGTGCGGAATGCTTGGTTCCACAGGCCATGGCCCATTTCCCTGGCAAAACCCGCTCCCGCCGACCTTGCCGAATGGGTGGCCAGGAAGGCCGGGAGGGGTGATCATGAGAGACAAGAGCGCACTTCGCATGAGGAGGCACGGGTGGCCGAGACTCTGAAGAAGGGCAGCCGGGTGACCGGCGCGGCGCGCGACAAGCTCGCCGCCGACCTGAAGAGGAAGTACGACGACGGCGCGAGCATTCGTGCGCTGGCGGAGGAAACCGGACGTTCCTACGGGTTCGTCCACCGGATGCTCAGCGAATCCGGTGTCACACTGCGGGGACGAGGCGGCGCGACCAGAGGCAAGAAGTCCTCGTCGGACTGACCCCGACCCGCACACACCAGTACCAGTACCAGCACCAGTGCTCATCACCAGCACTGCTTCACCGCCTTCACCGCCGATCCCGGCCGACGGCTGCGAGCCGAAGGGCCGCGGTCGTTGTCGAGAGTCCCGACGCCCGCAGGGCGCGCAGCGACCGAGCACGTCGGGGCTCTCGACAACGACATGCGTCGGCCCGGCGGCGAGCCTCCGCCGAAGGTCCGGCCTGCTCACCTTCCACCCGGTCGGGCTCCCGGCCGGGTCAGTGGTTACTGTGCAGTCACTTACGGGCGTGCCCACGCGCCCCACCGACCGCACCGGAGGCAGGCCATGGCCGCGACCGATCCCGCAACCCCGCTGCTCGACCAGGACGGCGTACGCCTCACCGTGGACGGGGCGACCGCCACGGTGACGCTGACCAACCCGGCGAAGCGCAACGCGCAGAGCCCGGCCCTGTGGCGCAGCCTCACCGAGGCCGGGCGCCTGCTCCCCGGCTCGGTGCGGATCGCCGTGGTCCGCGGCGAGGGCAAGTCGTTCTCGGCGGGACTCGACCGGCAGGCGTTCACGCCGGAGGGGTTCGAGGACGAGCCGTCCTTCGTCGACATGGGCAAGGGCCCGGCCGAGGAGATGGACGCCGTCATCGCCTCGTACCAGGAGGCGTTCACCTGGTGGCGGCGGAGTGACCTGATCACCATCGCCGCCGTGCAGGGGCACGCGATCGGCGCCGGGTTCCAGCTGGCGCTCGCCTGCGACCTGAGGGTGGTCGCCGAGGACGTGCAGTTCGCCATGCGCGAGACCAGCCTCGGCCTGGTGCCCGACCTGACCGGCACCCAGCCGCTGGTCCACCTGGTCGGCTACGCCCGCGCCCTGGAGATCTGCGCCACCGGCCGCTTCGTCCACGCCGAGGAGGCCGAGCGCACCGGCCTCGCCAACCTCGTCGTCCCCGCCGACCAGCTCGACGCCGCCGTCGCCGACCTGGCGGCCGCGCTGCTCGCGGCCCCCCGCGACGCCGTCGTGGAGACCAAGGCCCTGCTCCAGGGTGCCGTCGGCCGCGACCTGGACGAGCAGCGCGCCGCCGAGCGCGCCGCCCAGGGCCGCCGCCTCCGCGACCTGGTGGGCCAGGGGGACTGACCCTCCCGCCCCTGCCCCGATAGGCTCGTCGAACAGAGTACCGGGGCAGCTCAACAGGGGGCGGAAGGTCGTGAGTTCACCGCTGACGCGGGACGATCCGGAGCGCATCGGCGGGTACTGGCTCGCGGCCAGACTCGGCGCGGGCGGACAGGGCGTGGTCTACGAGGCGTACGACGCCTCGGGGGCGCGGTACGCGCTCAAGACGCTGCACACGGGGGCGGAGTCCTTCGCCCGGGACCGGTTCGCGCGGGAGGCCGACTCGGCCCGCCGCGTGGCCGCCTTCTGCACCGCCCGGATCGTCCGCGCGGGCGTCGACGGCGACGTGCCGTACATCGTCAGCGAGTACGTGCCCGGGCCGACCCTGTCGGCCCGGGTGCACGCCGACGGGCCGCTCGGGCCCGAGGGGGCGCTGCGACTGGCCGTCGGGGTGGCGACCGCGCTGGCCGCCATCCACCAGGCCGGGGTGATCCACCGGGACCTGAAGCCCGGCAACGTGCTGCTGGGCCCCGACGGCCCGCGCATCATCGACTTCGGCATCGCCCGCGCGCCCGAGATGTCGCTGACCGCCACCGGCGCGGTGATGGGCACCCTCGGCTACATGGCGCCCGAGGTGCTGGCGGGACACCGGGCCACCGAGGCCTCGGACATCTTCGCCTGGGCCGCGGTGGTGGTGTACGCCGCCTCCGGGACCGAGCCGTTCCGCGGCGAGAACATCGGCGAGGTCGTCCACCGCACCGCCACCGTCGACCCGGACCTCGGCGCGCTGCCCGCCCGGGTCCGCCCGCTCATCGCCGCCGCCCTCGCCAAGGAGCCGGAGCTGCGGCCCACCGCCGCCGACCTGCTGCTCGGCCTGGTCGGCGCGCCCGTGGAGGCGGCCGATCCGCGCCGGGCCCTGCTGGAGGCGGGCGCCCGCAAGGCGTCCACCCCCGCCGACCAGGCGCCGGACGCCGGCGAGCACCACGACCCGACAAGCGTCGAGGCTCCGCTCGGGGAGCGGGCCGAGGCCGCATGGTCCGCGCTGTCCCCCACCGCCGGCGCGGCCGCCCGGGAGCTGCTGCTGCGACTCACCGTCCCGGGGTCGGCGGCCGACGGGTCGCAGGACACCGTGCGCACCGCCGCCCCGGCCGAACTCTTCGCCGACCGTGCCGAGGCGGAGCACTCCGCGCTCGCCGAGGCCGCCGAGGCGCTCACCGGCGCCGGAGTGCTGGTGACCGAGGCGGACGGCTCGGTCCGGCCGGTCAGCGCGGCCCTGCTGCCCGCCTGGCGGCGGCTGCGCGCCTGGGCCGACGCCGACCGGACCGCGCTGGAGACGCTGCACCGCGTGGGCGCCGCCGCCCGGCGCTGGGAGGCGCACGGCGGGCGTACGGAGGACCTGCCCCGCGGCACCGAGCTGCGCCAGGGCCTCGACTGGCTGACGGCCGCCCCTTATCACCTGCGGCCCAACCCGCTGGAGCGGCGCTTCCTCGCCGCCGCGCGGGACGAGGAGACCCGGGCGGCACGGCGGCGGCGCCGGCTGCTGTCCGGACTCGCCGGGGTGAGCGCCCTCGCCCTGCTGGCCGGAGGCGTGGCCTGGACCCAGAACCAGCAGGCGGAGCTGCGCCGCACCCAGGCCACCGCCCGCGCGGTCGCCCAGTCGGCGGAGAGCCTGCGCAGCACCGACCCGACGGCGGCGATGCTGCTGGGCCTGGCCTCCTGGCGGATAGCCGAAGTGCCGGAGGCGCGGGGCGCGCTCAACACGGCGGCACTCCAACTGGAGCGCGGGGTGCTCCCGTTGCGGCCGCTGGACGCCGGTGACGAGTCGGGGCGGCTCCTGTCGGCCGACGGGCGGCGGCTCGTCACGTACTCGCCGCTGGGCGTGCAGGTGTGGGAGACGGGCAAGGGGCCGGGCGGGGCGGAGCGTCCGCTGGTGGAGCTCACCCCCGACGCCATCGACCTGAGCGCGCCGCTGGAGACCGTCCTCAGCGCCGACGGGACGTACCTGCTGCTCCGTCAGAAGGACGGCCGCCCGCGCTTGCTGCGGACCGAGGACGGGAAGTTCGTCGGCAAGCCGGTGGCCGACCGGAAGCTGAAGCCCCTCGGCGTCTCCGACGAGGGGCACATGCTGTTCGGCACCGAGTCCCGGGGGGTCCGCGTGCTGGACCGGTCCGGCCGCCACGTCGTGACCGAGCCCTCCGGCACCCTGCTCGCCCCCGACGGCGGCCACACCGTGCACTGCGGCTTCGGGAGCATGGTGGTCCGGCGCGCCGAGAAGGACGCCCCCTCGGTCGTCAGCCAGACCTTCAAGGACGACAAGGGCAAGTACACCTGTCCCGACCTGTTGTTCAGCCCGGACGGCAGCCACCTGGCGGCCAGCGGCGACCGGCGCACCTTCGTCTGGGACCTGGAGTCGGGAAAGCTCACCGCGACCCTGGCCACCGGCCCGATCGCGCCGCGCTTCAGCTCCGGCGGCCGCTTCCTGGTCGGCTGGTCCGAGCAGGACGGCGCCATGGAGGTCTGGCCGACCGGCCAGGACGCCTCGCAGCCGCTGGCGGGCATCAGCACCGCCGACACCGACACCGCCTTCGTCGACCTCGCCCTGGACGAGCGCGCCGAGGTGCTGAGGCACGTCCCGTACGGCTCCGAGCGGATGTACGAGACCGATGTGGCGGGCATGCTCGACCACGCGGCGCCGAAGTCCGGCGCGTCCGACGAGGGCGGGGAGGTCGGCGCGGCGCTCTCCCCGGACGGCCGCACCGGCCTGGTGCGCGAGGGGGAGGAGAACCCGACCCTGAGGCTGATCGACCTCGCCGACGGGAAGACGATCGGTGACCCCGTCACCCAGGGCACCCCCGTCGGTCCCGTCCTCGAACACGTCGCCGCGCTCAGCGACGGCGGCACGGTGCTCGCCTACACCGACGGCGAGGGCGGCAGCGGTGAGGAGTTGCGGCGCGAGGTCGCCGTCCGCGACACGAAGGCCGGGAAGGAGATCCTCCGCATCCCGGTGACCGTCGAGGAGCGGGTGCACCGCCTCGTCGTCGCGCCGGACGGCCGCCACCTCGCGGCCACCTTCGCCCCGGCGGGCTCCGTCCCCTCGGCCGAGGGCTCCGCCGTGCAGGTGTGGGACCTCCGTTCGGGCCGCAAGGTCCGCGAACTGCCGGGCGACTACGGCCACGGCGTGTTCAGCCCGGACGGCCGCACCCTGGTCACCACCACCGGGTACGCGTTGGACCTGGCGGCCGGGTCGGTCCGCGAGGACGTCCTCGGGGCGGGCCGCAACACCGACCTCGTCTTCTCCCCGGACGGGAAGCAGGTCGCCGTCCTCAAGGAGTCCGGGCTGGTCGAGCTCTGGGACGGCGCGCTGCGCGAGCGGAAGGCGACGATGCCCAGCGGTCTGGTGCGCGGCGGCGACCGGCACGGCGGCTACGCCCGGACGATGTCCTTCTCCGCCGACGGCGGTCAGCTCGCCGTGCTGCTGGATGCCGACCCGAACGAACTGGACGGGGACGCCGTGCAGTTGTGGGACACGGCGGCGCGCATACCGCTCGGCCCGCCGCTGGTGCTCGGCGGCCGCCCGGCCGACGCGGTCGCCTTCCACGGGCAGGCGCTGCGCACCCTCACCGGCGACCGGGTGCACACCGTCGACCTCACGCCGTCCGGGCTGGCGAAGACCATCTGCCGGAAGGCGGGGCGGGACCTCACCGAGGACGAGTGGCGCACCTACATCCCCGACGAGCCGTACCGGAAGCTCTGCTGAGCCGGTGAGAGGGCGGGGCGCGAGGCCCCGCCCTCCGGACGGGCGCGGCGGCGTTCACCCGCGCTCACCACCGCCCCGCGTCCACCACGGCCCGGAGGCCGGGGCGAGGGCGCGGGCGGGCCCGCCCGTGGTCCGGAGCCCGGGCCCGCCCGCTCAGTCCACCGCCGTCACCAGCACCGCCACCGAAGGCCGGTCCGGCAGCGCCTCGGTGACCGCCTGGCGGACCGCCCGTGCCACCTCGTGCGGCCGGTGACCGCTCGCCACCGCGAGTTCCACCCGGACGTGGCCGGGGCGCCCCGGCCCGGCGGGGCGATCCACCCGTACGGCCCCGCTCCGGCCCCCGAACGCCCCACCGAGCCGCGCCACCCCCGGCACGGCGAGCGCCGCCGACGCGGCCCGTGCCTCGGTGGAGTCCTCGCGCGGGGTGTGCGCCTCACCCGGCGTGCCGGAGGGGCGGCCGGTGGCGGGCGGGTCGTCGTCCCCGGCCCGCTCCTCCCGGGGCGTGCCCACCCCGGTGACCCGCAGGTCCACCTCCGTGACCCGCAGCCCCAACTGGTTCCCGGCCGCCTCGGCGAGTGCCGCGCGGAGCTGGTCGGCCAGGGCCGGGAAGGGCTCCAGGCGGGTCGCGGCGAACTCAGCGTCGATCCTGAGCGGGCCCGGCCACAGCGCGCTCGGCGGCGGTGGCACCCCCGGCTCCTCGGTCGGCGCGCCCTCCACGGGGCCGACCCGCAGCGGGCCCAGCCGCACTCCGGCCACCTCGTCCGCCGAACGGCGCAACGCCGAGCGCGCCGCCGACTCCGTCAACCACGCCCCGTCCTGTGACCCTCCCATCGGCAACAGCCTGCCCAGTCCCAGTTGATGTCGTACCGCCTCGGTCCACCCGTCCGTACTCATGGACCCAGACTGCCGTATCCAGGGCGCGAACCGGGGCAACCCGGCATAATGTGGGCGCCACGAGTGGATCACCGTGCGGAAGGGAAGTGCCGCGATGACCGAGCCCACAGAGCGCAGGCGGTCGGAGGACGACCGGGAGGGCCAGGGCGGCCCGGGTGGCCGCCGCGGCCACGGCGCCCCGGGGACCCGGGGGAAGACCACCATCGCCGACGGCGTGGTGGAGAAGATCGCCGGTCTCGCCGCCCGGGACGTGGACGGCGTGCACGCGATGGGCAGCGGGATCTCCCGCACCCTCGGTGCCATGCGCGACCGGGTGCCCGGCGGCGGCAAGTCCGTCACCCGCGGCGTCAGCGCCGAGGTCGGCGAGGTGCAGACCGCCCTCGACCTGGAGATCGTCGTCGAGTACGGCGTGTCGATCGCCGACGTCGCCCGCTCCGTGCGGGAGAACGTGGTGAACGCTGTCGAGCGGATGACCGGCCTGGAGGTCGTCGAGGTCAACATCGCCGTCAGCGACGTCAAGCTGCCCGACGAGGACGACGACGATGACGACGGCGGCGACGGCCGCAACCTCCAGTGACCGGCATGCCGCGCCCCCGACACCGGGGGCGGACCGGCCGGCCCGGACCGGCCAGAAGGAGTACGAGATGAGCATGGCCCTGATCGGCCTGGTGGCCGGGTTGGCGCTGGGCTTCGCCGGATACTTCGGCGGGTTCGGTGCCTTCGTCCTGGTGGCGGCGCTCGGAGCGGTGGGCTTCGTCGCGGGCAGGTTCGCCGACGGAGACCTGGAACCCGGCGACTTCTTCCGCTCGCGCGGACGTGACACCGGGCGCCGGTGAGCCCTGTGACCAGCGGACCGGTCGCGCCGGCGGAGCGCGGCGAGACCCGCATCGCGGACCGGGTGGTCGCCAAGATCGCCGGGCAGGCCGCGCGGGAGGCGCTGCGCGGCAACCAGAGGGACGCGGACGCGCCCCGCGCCACCGTCAGCATCCACCAGGACCGGGCCCGGGTCCGGGTCAGCGTCGAGCTGGGCTACCCCACGGACATCGGCCGGCAGTGCGGTGCCGTACGGCGCCGGGTCACCGAACGCGTCGAGGGGCTCACCGGCATGACCGTGCCCGAGGTCGCCGTCCAGGTCGAGAAGCTGCACGCCAAGGCCGCCGGCCGGACGGAAGGGAGGGCCCGATGAGTGAGAACCCCGAACCGGGCGGCGCCACCCGTTCCGGCAGCGGCGGGGTGCTGGAGAAGGACCCGCGCGTGGTGGACGCCTCCCCGCCGGAGCGCGGGGAGGCACTGGACCCCGGCGGCAGGGCCCACCGCTTCTGGTCGGCGCGCCGCGTCCCCGCCACCCTCACCGCCCTGGTGCTCCTCGGCGCCTCCGGCCTCCTCCTCTACGACGTGGTGGCGGTCCGCGCCGGGCACCGGGCGATGGCCTGGCGCCGCACCCTCGCCCGGGAGCTGGCCGAACGGCCGCTGGACGACATCTGGACGCTGGTCGGCGCGGGCGTCGCCGCCGCCCTCGGCCTCTGGCTGCTGCTCCTCGCCCTCACACCGGGGCGGCGCCGCCTGCTGCCGATGGGCCGCGTCCACCCCGACGTCCGCGCGGTGCTGCACCGCAAGGCCGCCGCCCTCGCCGTGCGGGACCGGGCGATGGAGGTGCCCGGGGTGCAGAGCGCCACGGTGAAGCTGAAGCGGCGCAAGGCCAAGGTGCGGGCCGTCGCCCACTTCCGCGACGTGGACGAGGTGCGCACCGATCTGCGGTCCGCCTCCGGCGAGGCCGTCGAAGACCTCGGCCTCGCCCGCCCGCCGAAGGTGTCGGTCAAGGTCGTCCGTCCCCAGCGAAAGAGGTGACCGGCGTGCGAACCAAGGTCAACCGCGTCCTGCTCGCCCTCGCCGGTCTGCTGCTGATCGTCGCGGGAGGCGCCACCCTCGCCGTCGGGCTGGGCGTGAAGCCGCCCTCCTGGTGGATCTACGACGGGCGCGGCGACGTGCTGCTCACCGAGGCCAACCGCACCCGCTGGCGCGACGAGGGCTGGTGGTGGCCGGTGGTCATCGCCGCCCTGGCGGTGATCCTGCTGCTCGCCCTGTGGTGGCTCTCGGCCGAACTGCGCCGCCACCGCCTCTCCGCCCTCGCCGTCGACACCGGCGACGGGGACGGTGCCGAGGTGCGCGGCCGCGCGGTGGAGGACGCCCTCAGCGACGAGGCCGAGCGACTGCCCGGCGTGGACCGGGCCAGGGTGCTGCTGCGCGGCCGCCGCGGCTCGCCCGAGGTGCGGGCCGGGCTCCGCCTGGAGACGCACGCCGGGCCGCGCGAGACGCTGGAGCGCCTGGTCGGCCAGGGGCTCCGGGACGCCCGGGGCTCCCTCGGCCGGGACAAGCTGCCCGCCGAGGTGGTCCTCAAGTCCGCCCGCCACAAGGCGGAACGGGTCTCCTGACCCGAGGTCTCGCCGTACCACCGGGAAGGCTCCCGGCGTACAGGCAGGAAGAAGAAGGGGCCCGGCACCGTGCCGGGCCCCTTCCCGCGTGCCGTCCGGACGCGGACGGTCAGAAGCCGTGCCGTACGCCGCCGTCCACGGGGACCATGATCCCGGTGAGGTAGGAGGCGGCGGGGGAGAGGAGGAAGGCGGCGGTGCGGCCGAACTCCTCCGGGCGGCCGTACCGCTTCAGCGGGATGGACGCCTCGGCGGTGGCACGGGCGGCCGCCGGGTCCTCGGCGAAGCCGTCGATCTCCCGGATGCGGTCGGTGTCGATCTTCCCGGGCAGCACCCCGACGACCCGGATGCCGCGCGGGCCGACCTCGTTCGCCAGCGACTTGGCGAAACCGGCGAGGCCCGGCCGCAGTCCGTTGGAGACGGTCAGCCCGGTGATCGGCTCGTGGACGGAGCCGGAGAGCACGAAGCCGATGACGCCGCCCTCGCCCAGCTCGGCCGCGGCCGCCCGGGCGAGCCGCACCGCGCCCAGGAAGACCGAGGCGAAGCCCGCCTCCCACTGCGCGTCCGTGGTGGAGGTGGCGGAGCCCGGCGGCGGGCCGCCGACGCTGATGAGGATGCCGTCGAGACGGCCGAAGCGCTCCTTGGCGGTGGCGAGCAGGCGCCCGGCGGCCTGGGGGTCGGCGTTGTCGGCGCCGACGCCGACGGCGTTCGGGCCGATCGCCTCGGCGGCCTGCTCCGCCGTGGCCTGGTCGCGGCCGCTGACGACGACCTTCGCGCCGTCGGCGGCCAGCGCGCGGGCGGTGGCGTTGCCGAGGCCACGGGTGGCGCCGGTGACGACGTAGACGCGGTCCTTCAGTCCAAGATCCATGACCCACATCCTGCCGTGCGGGGGCGGCCGGAGGCGAGGCAGGGGGCCGCCCGGATTCCGCTTCGTCAGCCGCCGACGGTGGCGGGCTCCGGGTCGGGCGTGCCGCCCTCGCCACTCCCGGCCTGTTCGGCGGCGGCCTCGCGGCGGTCGCGGGCGTCGCGGCGGACCAGGATCACCCAGCCGACCGGGACCGCCGCGGCGAACAGCCACCACTGCACGGCGTACGCCATGTGCGGGCCGATGCCGCCGTAGTCCGGGCCCCGGACCGCCTCGGGACCGTCGGCGCCCGGCGCGGGGGAGACCAGTTCGACGTAGCCGCCGAGGACCGGCTCGCCGAGGGCGTCGGCCTGCCGGCCGCTGTTGATCAGCATGATCTGCCGGTCGGGCAGGCCCTTGAGGTCCTTGATGCCGCTAGTGGCGGTGGTCTCGTCCGGCATCAGCCGGCCGGTGACGGTGGTCTCGCCGGACGGCGGGGCGGGGATCTCCGGCAGCGAGGTCTGCGGCCCGTCGGAGGGGACCCAGCCGCGGTTGACCAGCAGCACGGTGCCGTCGCCGAGCTTGAAGGGGGTCAGCACGTGCACGCCGACCTTGTCGTCGGCGTTGGTGCGGCGGCGCACCACGACCTCGTGCTCCGGGTCGAAGGTGCCCTCGGCGGTGACCTGCCGCCACCGGTCGCCCTCGTCCACCGAGCCGCCGGGGGAGGTGAGGTCACCGACCGGCACGGGGTCGGCCTTGACCGCCCGCTCGATGCGCGCGTTCTGCGCGACGCGGTGCTCGTGGCGGTGCAGTTGCCAAAAACCCAGCTCGATCATGGTGGGGATCAGGAGCAGGAAGACCAGCGTCACGATCACCCACTGCCGGGACAACAGGAAGCGGTACACGCCTTGACGGTACCTGGCGGCCCCGCCGCCCCTCCGCCCGGGCCCGCCCCTTTCGTCCCGCCTCCCACGCCCCCGCCGAAGCGGCCGGTTCAGCCGCCCGGCGCGGGCGCCACGTCCTGGAGCAACTGGCCGAAGGCCGCCTCGTCCACCACCGGCGTGCCGAACTGGCGCGCCTTGACCGTCTTGGACGTACCCGAGTCGGGGTCGTTGGTCACCAGCAGGCTGGTCAGCCGGGAGAGGCTGGTCGCCACGTGCAGGCCCGCCTCGGTGGCCCGGTCCTCCAGCAGGTCCCGCTCGGTCGAGGTGTCGCCGGAGAAGGCGATCCGCATCCCCTGCACCAGCCGTCCGCCCGGCTCGTACCGGCCCGGGTTCGGGTAGGGGCAGGCGGGGCGCCTGCGGGAGGGGCGCCAGGAGGCGGGGCCGCCGTAGGAGGGCTGGCGGCCGATCCGCGGGGTCGCGGGCGGCTCGGACCACTCGGTGAGCGGGCGGCACTCCAGCAGCGGCAGCCGCACCCCGCCCCCGGCGGCGGCCACCAGGCTCGGGCGGAACGCCTCGGCCAGCACGCGGGCGTCGTCCAGCGCGTGGTGGGCGCGCTCCTGGACGACGCCGAAGTGCGCGGCGAGCGACTCCAGCTTGTGGTTGGGCAGCGGCAGCCCCAGCTCCTTGGAGAGGGCGATGGTGCACAGCCGCTGCCGCACCGGGGCGACCCGCTCCGCCCGGGCGTACTCGCGGGCCAGCATCGACCAGTCGAAGGCCGCGTTGTGGGCGACCAGCACGCGGTCGGCGAGGCGCGCCGACAGTTCGTCCGAGATGTCCTTGAAGAGCGGCGCGTCCTGGAGGAGACGGCTCGTCAGCCCGTGGATCCACACCGGACCCGGGTCGCGCTCGGGGTTGACCAGCGTGTACCAGTGGTCCTCCACCCGCCCCAGCGCGTCGAGTTGGTAGACGCCGGCCGAGACGATGCGGTCGTCCCTGGCCAGGCCGGTGGTCTCCACGTCGACCACGGCGTAACCCGTCGGGTAGGTGGCCGGCCAGGCGGATGCGGGCGTGTGGTCTTCGAGCATGGTCGTAGAGAATACGGGGTGCGGTGGACCCCGGTGGTGGGGCGTCTGTCCCTTTGCTCCCCGAGGAGGCGCGGCGCCGGACCTGGCGGGGTGTCAGGTGCCCGTGCGCCGAGGTGGTGCCCCGGGCGCGCACTTGGTGGAATCCGCCAACGGAAGCACCCTTACCTCCGGTAAGTGTTGTGGTGCCGGACCCCTCCCGCCGGGCCGCGCACCGCCTTACCGTGCGGTCATGCCGAACCTGCCCGACGTGGTGCTCTGGTCCATACCCGCCTTCGTCCTGCTCACCGTCGTCGAGATCGTGACCGTGCGGCTCCATCCCGACGAGGAGCAGGCCGGGTACGAGACCAAGGACGCGGCGACCAGCGTCACGATGGGGATCGGCAGCCTCGGCTTCGACTTCCTGTGGAAGATCCCGGTCGTCGCCGTCTACACCCTCGCCTACGAGCTGACGCCGCTGCGGGTCCCGGTGCTCTGGTGGAGCGTGCCGCTGGTCCTGCTCGCCCAGGACTTCTTCTACTACTGGTCGCACCGGGGCCACCACGTCATCCGCATCCTGTGGGCCTGCCACGTGGTGCACCACTCCAGCCGCCGGTTCAACCTCACCACCGCGCTCCGCCAGCCCTGGACCAGCCTCACCTCCTGGCCCTTCTACCTGCCGCTGATCCTCTGCGGCGTCCACCCGGCGGTGCTCGCGTTCTGCTCCTCGGTCAACCTCGTCTACCAGTTCGGCATCCACACCGAGCGGGTCGGCCGCCTGCCGCGCCCGGTGGAGTTCCTCTTCAACACCCCCTCCCACCACCGCGTCCACCACGCCTCCCAGGGCGGCTACCTGGACCGGAACTTCGGCGGCATCCTCATCGTCTGGGACCGGCTCTTCGGCTCCTTCGCCCCCGAGACGGTCCGCCCCGTCTACGGCCTCACCAAGAACATCGAGACCTACAACCCGCTGCGCGTCGCCACCCACGAGTACGCCGCCATCGCCCGCGACGTCCGCGCCGCCACCACCTGGCGCGAACGGGCGGGACGCGTCTTCCGGGGCCCCGGCTGGTCACCCGCCCCGGCACCCGCGCCCGCCGTCCCCGCGCCGGCCGCCCCCGCCACCCCTGAGGCCACCCGATGAGAGCCGGCACCCCGCTGACACCCCGTCGCGCGATGGCCGCGCGCGTGCTGCTGGCCGCCTTCGGCCTGGTCGTCGCCGTCGACCTCGGCAGCCTGCTCGCCGGGCACCCGGAGATCCACCTGGCGGTCAAACCGCTGCTGCTCTCCGTCCTCGCCGCCCACGTCGCCGTGCGCGGCGGGCCGCCGCTGCTGATCGCCGCCGCCGTCTTCGGCTGGGGCGGCGACACCCTGCTGCGCTTCGAGGACGACACCGCATTCCTCCTCGGCATGGGCTCCTTCGCCGTCGGCCACCTCTGCTACCTGGCGCTCTTCGCCCGGTACGGCTCCACGCCGCGCCGCGTCATCCCGCTCGGCGCCGCCTACGCCGCCGCCCTCGTCCTGCTCGTCGTGCTGCTCTGGCCCGACCTGCCCGCCGGGCTGCGGCTGCCGGTCGCCGCGTACAGCCTGCTGCTCACCGCGATGGCGTTCCGGTCGCTGCGGCTCGGGGCCGCCACCGCCGCGGGCGGCCTGCTCTTCCTCCTGTCGGACGCCCTGATCGCCATGGACATCGCCGCCTGGAACACCCCGGTCCCGCACGACTTCTGGGTGATGTCGACCTACCTCGCCGCCCAGTACCTGCTGGTGCGCGGGGTGCTGGGGGCCGCCGGGACGCCGGGGTCCGAGGCGGCACCGGGCCGGCTCCGCCCGGCGGTCGGCGCCTGAGGACAGCGCCCGCCCGCGCTACCAGCGGATCGGTACGGGCAGCGCGGTCAGCAGCGCCGACACCGCCACCACCAGACCGAGCACCGCCACCTCCGCGCGCCCCGGGACGAACGCCGCCCCGGGGTCCCCGGCTGCGACCGCGCGGCGCCGGGCCCGCAGCGCCAGCACCGCGACGACGGCGAGCAGCAGCAGCTTGGCCAGCAGCGTCCGCCCGTAACCGGTCGTGCCGAGCTGCTCCAGCACGGTGTCCGGCGGCATCCGGCGCAGCGTGGAGAGGGTCCCCGTGACCGTCACCGCCGCGAACAGCCAGGCGGCGGCGCGGGCGTAGCGGGCCAGCAGCACCACGCCCGGGGCGCGCAGGCCGTGGCCCTGCCAGAGCCGCAGCACCCGCAGGACGTGAAGCAGGCCGCCCGCCCAGAGCGCCCCGCACGTCAGGTGGACCAGGGTCAGGGCCGAGCCGAGCAGCGGGGTCTCGATCTCGGGATGGGCGCGCACCGCCTCGGCCACCACCAGCACCGCCAGCGGCAGCGCGGCGAACCCGGGCCGCCGGGAGAGCGCCAGCAGCCAGGCCGCCGCGAGGGCGTTGATCTCCAGCAGCGCCAGCACCCCGTCACCGGTGCCGTACAACTCGCCGAAGCGCAGCTCGGTCCAGTTGCGGGGCGGGATGTTGCCGTTGGCGACGATGGCGGAGAGCGCCACCGCCGCGACCAGACCGCACCCGGCGGCCGCCGCCGACCAGGCCCGCGGCACCAGCCCGGCCGGGGCGCCGGGCACCGCCGGGATCATCCGTGCCACCCAGAGCTCGCCCGCCTGGACGCAGAGGGCGGCGAGAAGCACCGTCCGCAGCACCCCGACCGGTCGCGCCGCCGGGGCGACGGCCTCACCGGTGCCCTCCAGCGCCAGGCCGGGACCGAGCAGCGGGACGAGGGCGGCGAGTGTCAGCAGACCCACCACGGCCAGGGCACGCGCCGCGCCGCCGGCCGACGGCACCGCCAACACCCGGGCGGGCGGGGCGGCGTGCGGCCCGGCCGCGGGGGCGGCGCTGTCGGCGGGGCGGGGCGTGCCGACAGGGCCGTCGGCGGGCGGTCGTATGAAGCTCACTACACGATCTTCACCAGGCGTGCGCGGGAACGGCAAGTCCCAGCGGTCAACGGGAGGACCCCCTTCCGGCTCACCCCGCGGTCCCTTCCCAGCGCGGCGCGTCCGTGCCCCACAGGCCGGGTGTCCGGGACCAGTCGCGGGGGCCGCCCTCGAACTCCACGGGGGAGGGGACGTACCGCAGCGTCCCCCGGGCGGTGACCGCCTCGCGCAGGAGCGGCTCCCCGCCGCCGTCCCGGGCGGGCGCCCGTTCCGGTGCATCGGCGCGGAGCAGTCCGTGCGCGGTGCGGGCGAGGCTCAGGCGCAGGAGGGAGCCTTCGCCGGTGCGGTGGCGCCGTGTCAGCGCGCGCAGCACCGCCGCCGCCAGGAGGTAGCCGGTGCCGTGGTCGAGGGCCTGCGCGGGCAGCGCACCCGGCGTACCGTCCGCCGCGCCCGGACCGGCCTCGGCCACCGCGACGCCGCTCGCCGCCTGCACCAGGCTGTCGAAGCCCCGCCGCCCGGCCCACGGCCCGCTCCACCCCCAGGCGGAGAGCTGGGCCACCACCAGCCCCGGCCTGCGCGCCGCCAGTTCCCCGGGCGCCATGCCGGGCAGCGCCTCCAGGGCGCCGGGCCGGTAGCCGGTGACGACCACGTCCGCCGTCTCCAGCAGGCGGCCGAAGACCGCGCGGCCGTCCGCCGTGGCGAGGTCGAGCCGGGCGGAGCGCTTGCCGAGCCCCGTGTCGTCCAGCGCGTCCTGGCTCTCCGGCAGCCACGGCGCGTCGAGCCGCAGCACGTCGGCGCCGAGCAGCGCCAGCGTGCGGGTGGCGACGGGCCCGGCGAGGACCCGCGTCAGGTCGAGGACGCGCAGCCCGGCCGCCGCGTACCCCGGCGCGCGGCCGGACGGCGGCAGCGGGGGAGCGCCCGGCGCCAGGGGCCGGCGCTCGGCCAGGGGCTGCCGGGCCGCCGCCACGCCCTGCGGGTGGCGTGCCCAGGCGGCCCGGTCCCGGACGGCGACGGCCAGGCCGCCCGCCGCGTACACCGCCTCCTCGGTGGCGGCGGCGCCGCGTCCGGCGAGGGCGGCGGCCAGCTCGCCGGGACCGGCGCCCTCGGGCAGGCCGAGCGCGCCGAGCAGCCGGGCGCGGTGGTGCGGGTAGTTGGCGTGGGTGCGGACCCAGCCGTCGGCGGCCCGCCAGAACCCGCTGAGCGGCGCGAAGGTGACGGGCCCACGGTCCTCCAGCCGGATCAGCCGGTCGCTGCGGAAGGCGTCGGCCACGGCCCTGTCGGCCACCCGCACCCGGGGCACGGGCCCGCCGCCGCGGGCCGCCGCCAGCTCGGCCGCCGCCAGGGCGCAGACGGCCACCGTGGCGCGCGCCACGGTGGCGGCGGGCAGCGCGGCCCGGTCCAGCACCGTCGGCGCGCGCTCCTCGGTGATCCGCTCCGTCAGCTCGGCGCCGCCGCCGAGCGCCGTCCACATCCGTACCGTTTCGCCCTGCCGGGCCGTGTCGTCGTCCGCCATGCGGCCATCCTGTCCGAGCGGGCGGGGGAGTACCGGGGTACCGGGCCGGCCCCGGGCAGGCGCGAAGGCCCGGGCGGGGGAGGGAGCTCCGGTCGTGCCGGAGCCCGCGGCCCGTCGCCCGAGCCTTCAGAGGGAGCGCCGGGTGCCGGCCCGGCGCCCGGCTCAGCGCTTGGTGACCGCGTCCAGCGCGTCGGCCATGCCCGCGCCGTAGAAGCCGGCGCCGGACTTGCCGCCCTCGCAGACCGCGTCGGTGACGCCGTCACCGTCGAGGTCGTACGGCTCCGGGCAGGCCATCGTGTCGGCCTGGGCCTTCAGCAGGGCCTTGACCGCCAGGGCCGGGGCCTTGGGGTGGGTCGACTTGATCAGCGCGGCGACGCCCGCGACGTGCGGGCCGGCCATCGAGGTGCCCGCCATGTAGCCGTAGCCGCCGCCCGGCAGGGTGCCGAGGATGCGGCCGTCGACGGCCGGGGCCTCGGGGGTCTGCAGGCTGGTCGAGTCGCCGCCGGGGGCGGTGATGTCGATGACGCCCTTGCCGTAGTTGGAGTACGACGACTTGAGGTTCTTCGCACCGGTGGCGGAGACCGTCACGACGCCCGGCAGCTGGGCCGGGATGTCCAGGCAGGTGCGCGGGTCGATCTCACGGTCGACCGGCACCGAGTCGTTGGGGCTGGTGGCGTCGGGCAGCGTCTTGGCGGCCAGGTCCAGATCGGAGTTGCCCGCCGAGGCGATGTTGACGGCGCCCTTCAGCTCCGCGTACGCGGTGGCCCGGCCGACCGCGTGGACCAGCGCCTTCTGGTCCGGGTCGTCTGTGCAGTTGAACATCCACGGGTCGGTGTAGTAGCTGTTGTTGGTGACGTCCACGCCGTGCTCGGCCGCCCACATGAAGCCGCAGACCACGGCCTCGGTGTAGAAGAACCCGTCCGGCTGCGACACCTTGATGCCGGAGACCTTCACGCCCGGCGCGACACCGGTCATGCCGATGCCGTTCTTGGCCGCGGCGATCTCGCCCGCCACGTGCGTGCCGTGCGCGCTCTCCCCGGCCTGCGGGCGCCAGGCGCCGTCCGCCGTGTCCGGCACGCCGCCCACGCAGTTGACCGAGGCCGCGCGGTCGAAGTTGGCCGCCAGGTCGGGGTGGGTGTCGTCCACACCGGTGTCGATGACGGCGACGGTCACCTTGCCCGACCCCAGCGACTTCTGGTGCGCCTTGTCGGCCTTGATCGCCGGCAGGTCCCACTGGAGGCCCTGCAGCGGGTCCTCGTCGCCGTCGGCCTGCCGGGCCGCCGCGTCCTGCTGCTTCTCGCTCAGCACCGCGGGGGCGCCCATGTCGTCGGTGGACTGCGCGGCGAGCGGCGTGGTCCGGGTCGCCCCGGCGCTCTGCACCCCGGGCACCTTGCGTATCTTCTCGGCGAAGTCGGCCCGCGCCGAGTGGACCACGACGACACCGATCTTGTCGTACGCCTTGAGGACGGTGCCGCCCGCCTTGGTTATCGCTCTCTCGGCGAGGGCCGCGGCGAGCTTGCCCGGCAGGATGTTCACCACGTAGCTGGTCTGCTCGCCGCCGGCGGCGCCCGTGGCGGTCGTCGCCGTCGTGGCTGCGGGGGCCGCCTCGGCCGCGGTGGCCGTGGTGACGGGGACCAGGACGAGGGACGAGGCCACCGCCAGCCCCATCGGGAGGGCGAACGCGCGGCGCGCGCGTGCGGAGGAAGCGGTCATGAGGCTCTCCGAATTCTGTAAGGAGTGCGCACCACCCGGCCGCCCCAGGACGCGTGGACCCCCCGGCCGACCGGAGTCGTGCAAGGGACCCGGCGTTCGTGCACCGTGGACCGACCGCTCGGCGGTGTGACCGCCTGGGCAGGTACATGACGCGTGTGCAGAGTGCAGCCAACCATCAAGGCGCGCGGCCAGCAATGGTCTTCAAGAAGAAATCGGCCTGGCCGTGAACCACTTCGGCCGCGCCCCCGTGACGTTGAACAGGGGACAAGAGCTTGGCCCAACCCCTTACGGATCACGCCCGGGGCACCTAGCATCGCCAACCGTCGCGTGATCCACATCACTGTGAGGTCTGCGCAGAACCATGCCCGTACCCGCTGAACAACCCCTTCCGTCCGGCACGACCGGGCTGCCGGGCCCCTCGGTCCCGACAGAACCGACCGGCCCGGTGGACCCGTCACATCCCACCGCACCCGCACCGCGAGGAGATTCCGTGGCTACCGAAGCCTCTCCCCCGTCGAAGGGCGAAGAGCCCGACAAGCCCCCTTCCATGCCCTCGACGGCGGCGTTCGTGGAGGCGCAGGAAAGCGCGGAATTCGGCGAACTCCGCCGCGCCCACCGCTCCTTCGCCTTCCCCCTGACGATCGCCTTCGTCCTGTGGTACCTGCTCTACGTGCTGCTCTCGAACTACGCGGGCGGCTTCATGGGCACCAAGCTCTTCGGCAACATCAACGTGGCCCTCGTCCTCGGACTCGGCCAGTTCGCCACCACCTTCCTCATCGCCTGGTGGTACTCCCAGCACGCCGCGAAGAAGCTCGACCCGCGCGCCGAGGCGATCAAGGCCCGTCTGGAGGGCGACGCATGAGCACCACGACCACGCTCGCGGCAGCGGCGGTCCACCTCGCCGACAACGAGGCCAGCCAGCACCGCCCGCTGATCATCACCCTCTTCGGGCTCTTCGTCGTCGCCACCCTCTTCATCACCGTGTGGGCCGGGCGGCAGACCAAGAACGCCTCCGACTTCTACGCCGGCGGCCGCCAGTTCACCGGCTTCCAGAACGGCCTCGCCGTCTCCGGCGACTACATGTCGGCCGCCTCGTTCCTCGGCATCGCCGGTGCCATCGCCCTCTTCGGCTACGACGGCTTCCTGTACTCCATCGGCTTCCTCGTCGCCTGGCTGGTGGCGCTCCTGCTGGTCGCCGAACCACTGCGCAACTCCGGCCGCTACACGATGGGCGACGTCCTCGCCTACCGCATGCGCCAGCGCCCGGTCCGTACCGCCGCGGGCACCTCGACGATCGTCGTCTCGATCTTCTACCTGCTCGCCCAGATGGCCGGAGCCGGTGTCCTCGTCTCCCTGCTCCTCGGCATCACCAGCGACGCGGGCAAGATCCTCATCGTCGCCCTGGTCGGCGTCCTGATGATCGTCTACGTGACGATCGGCGGCATGAAGGGCACCACCTGGGTGCAGATGGTCAAGGCCGTCCTGCTCATCTTCGGCACCCTGCTCATCACCTTCCTGGTCCTGCTGAAGTTCAACTTCAACATCTCCGACCTGCTCGGCACCGCCGCCGAGAACAGCGGCCACGGCGCCGCCTTCCTGGAGCCCGGCCTCAAGTACGGCCTGACCCCCACCTCGAAGCTGGACTTCCTCTCGCTCGGCATCGCCCTGGTGCTCGGCACCGCCGGCCTGCCGCACATCCTGATCCGCTTCTACACGGTGCCGACCGCCAAGGCCGCCCGTAAGTCGGTCAACTGGGCCATCGGCATCATCGGCGCCTTCTACCTGATGACCATCGCCCTCGGCTTCGGCGCCGCGGCGCTCATCTCGCCGGAGGAGATCACCAGCTCCAACAAGGCGGGCAACACGGCGGCGCCCCTGCTGGCCCTGCACATCGGCGGCGTCGACTCGACGTGGGGCGCGATCCTGCTCGCCACCATCTCCGCCGTCGCCTTCGCCACCATCCTCGCGGTGGTCGCCGGGCTCACCCTCGCCTCGTCCTCGTCGTTCGCCCACGACATCTACGCCAACGTCATCCGCAAGGGCGAGGCCACCGACAAGGAGGAGGTCCGCGCCGCGCGCTGGGCCACCGTCGCCATCGGCATCGTCTCCATCGCGCTCGGCGCCCTCGCCCGCGACCTCAACGTCGCCGGACTGGTCGCCCTCGCCTTCGCGGTCGCCGCCTCGGCCAACCTCCCGACGATCCTCTACAGCCTCTTCTGGAAGCGCTTCACCACCCAGGGCGCGCTGTGGTCGATCTACGGCGGCCTCGCCTCCTCGGTGGTGCTGGTCCTCTTCTCGCCGGTCGTCTCCGGCAAGGAGACCTCGATGTTCCCGGGCGTCGACTTCGCCTGGTTCCCGCTGGAGAACCCGGGCCTCATCTCCATCCCGCTGGGCTTCCTGCTCGGCTGGCTCGGCACCCTGCTGTCGAAGGAGACCCCGGACAAGGAGAAGTACGCCGAGCTGGAGGTCCGCTCCCTGACGGGCACCGGCGCGCACTGACCCGCCTCCCCGGCGCACCCGGCCGGCCGCCACGGCCGGTGACCGGCACCGCGACGGAGCGTGTCCCGGGCGGCCGGGTCGTGGAGGTCCCCACGACCCGGCCGCCCCGCGCGTGCCCCCTTCTCGTGCGAATCGGGCCTCTGCCGTTCGCCCTCGCCTCGCGTACGCTCGCGGGAGAGACGGAACGACGATCACAGGGAGCGGGCGCGGCACATGCTCATCGACACCTACGGCCGAGTCGCCACCGACCTGCGCGTCTCCCTCACCGACCGGTGCAACCTCCGGTGCACCTACTGCATGCCGGAGGAAGGGCTGAGCTGGCTCGCCAAGCCCGACCTCCTCACCGACGACGAGATCGTCCGGCTGGTCCGCGTCGCGGTCACCGTGCTCGGCGTCACCGAGGTCCGCTTCACCGGCGGCGAGCCCCTGCTCCGCCCCGGCCTGGTCTCCATCGTCCAGCGGTGCGCCGACCTGGAGCCGAGGCCGCAGCTCTCCCTCACCACCAACGGCATCGGCCTCGGCCGCACCGCCCACGCGCTGAAGGAGGCCGGACTCGACCGCGTCAACGTCTCCCTGGACACGCTGCGGCCCGACGTCTTCAAGACCCTCACCCGGCGCGCCCGCCACCACGACGTCCTCGCCGGACTCGCCGCCGCCCACGAGGCCGGGCTGACCCCCGTCAAGGTCAACTCCGTCCTCATGCCCGGCCACAACGGCGACGAGGCCCCCGACCTGCTCGCCTGGGCCGTTGCGAACGACTACGAACTGCGCTTCATCGAGCAGATGCCGCTCGACGCCCAGCACGGCTGGAAGCGCGAGGGCATGATCACCGCCGGGGACATCCTCGCCTCGCTGCGCACCCGCTTCACCCTCACCGAGGAGGGCGCGGACGAGCGCGGCTCCGCCCCCGCCGAACGCTGGCTGGTCGACGGCGGCCCGCACCGCGTCGGCGTCATCGCCTCCGTCACCCGGCCGTTCTGCGCCGCCTGCGACCGCACCCGGCTCACCGCCGACGGCCAGATCCGCACCTGCCTCTTCGCCTCCGAGGAGACCGACCTGCGGGCCGCGCTGCGCTCCGGCGAGCCCGACGAGGAGATCGCCCGGATCTGGCGGCAGGCGATGTGGGGCAAGAAGGCCGGCTCCGGCCTCGACGACCCGTCCTTCCTCCAGCCCCAGCGCCCCATGTCCGCCATCGGCGGCTGACCCGCACCCCGCGTACGACGACGGCCGCACCCGCGTGACAGGGGTGCGGCCGTCCTCGCGTACGAGCCTGTACGAGCGGGTCAGCGCGGCTCGGGCGGTGCCTCCCAGTCGGCGAGCGGCACCACGTCCTTGAGGAAGCCGCGCACCCCCAGGAACTGGGAGAGGTGCTCGCGGTGCTCCTCGCAGGCCAGCCACGTCTTGCGCCGCTCGGGCGTGTGCAGTTTCGGGTTGTTCCAGGCCAGCACCCAGACGGCGGCGGCCCGGCAGCCCTTCGCCGAACAGATCACGGCGTCGGGCTGCCGGGCGGCACCGAGGGGCCCGGGAAGGTCGGGGAAGTTCACCCCGCGACCCTAACGCGCTCACTCCAGATGGATCCCCGCCCCCGGACCGAGCGGCAGGTCGAAGGCGTAGAAGAGCCCCAGCACCGCCAGCCAGGTCACCAGGAACGGCACCACGAAGACCGCCAGCCGCGACATCAGCGTGCCGAGCTGCGCGCTGGGCTCGTACCGCTTCAGCAGCGCCAGGGCGAGGAAGAGGTACGGGTTCAGCGGGGTGATCATCTGGGTGGCGGAGTCGGCTATGCGGAACGCGGCCTGCGTGAAGGCCGGCTCCATGCCGATCAGCATGAAGGTCGGCACGAAGACCGGCGCCATCAGCGACCACAGGGCCGAGCCCGAGGTGATGAAGAGGTTCAGCACCGTCACCAGCAGCACGAAGAGCACCACCGCCGTGAACCCGGTCAGCCCCACCGACTCCAGCAGCCCCGCGCTCTCCACCGCCAGCAGCGTGCCGACGTTCGACCAGTTGAAGACGGCGATGAACTGCGCGATCACCAGGATCAGCACGATGTACGAGGCCATGCCGGTCACCGACTCGGCCATCATCCTCGGCACGTCCGCCGCCTGCTTCACCGTGCGGGCCACCACGCCGTAGACCACGCCGCCGATCAGGAAGGCGCCGAAGAGCAGCGGCACCACACCGGTCAGCACGGGGGAGGGGACCAGCGCCCCGCCCTCGCCGCGCAGCGGACTGACCGGCATCAGCCACACCGTCAGCACCACCGCCGCGTAGAGGGCGACGGCGGCGCCCGCCGCCAGCAGGGCGCGGACCTGGAGCGGGGTGACCTCGGCCGAGTGCTCCTCCTCGCCCTCCGGCGCCGAGCCGTCCCCGGTCGGCTGCGGCAGCCGGGGTTCCAGGACCTTGGTGACGAGCAGCCCGCCGACCAGCGCGAGCAGCAGGCTGGCCGAGGCGGTGAAGAAGTAGTTGACCAGCAGATGGGTCGCCACCTCGGCGCCCATCGGCAGCACCTGCGCGGCCTTCTCGGTGATCCCCACGTAGAGCGCGTCCAGCGCGCCGACGGTGAAGCCCGCCGCGTAACCGGCGCAGACGCAGGCGAACGCGCCGATCAGCCCCGCCACCGGGTTGCGCCCGGCCGCGCGGAAGGCGATGGCGGCCAGCGGCGGGATGACGAGCATCGCGATGTCGCTCATCACGTGCGCCTGGCAGGCGACGAACGCCACCACGTACGGCAGCACCCGGACCGGGGCGCGGGCGATGGTGGCGCGGACGGCGGTCTCCAGCAGACCGGCCCGCTCGGCCACACCGACCGCCATCATCATCAGCAGCACGGTGCCCAGCGGCGGGAAGCCGGTGAAGTTGACCAGCGCGTTCTCCAGCAGCCAGCTGATCCCGGCGCCGGAGAAGAGCCCCTTCACCTCCAGATGCTCGGCGGAGCCGGGCACGGTCACCCCGGCGCCGGTGGCGGCGAGGACCGTGGAGACGACGCCGAGCACCAGGAAGAGGACGGTGAAGAGGTAGAAGGGGTGGGGCAGCTTGTTGCCGAAGCGCTCCAGGCCGGTCATCAGCCGGTCGAGTAGGCGTCCGGCCCCGTTGTCGGGCGCGGTGGCGGTGTCCTGCACTGCGGCGGCCTTTCGAGAGGGTGAGGGACGGGGGAGGGGGGACGGCGGTGCGGGCCGGCCCGGGTGCCGGTGGCGGGCGGCCGGGTGCGGCGGGCGGCCCCCTGCCGCACCCGGCGCCCCTTCGGGGGTCAGCCGCGCGGCAGGGTGTCCTTGCGGATCACGCCGGACTGGGCGACCAGGCGGACCGAGGCGGGATCGGCGAGGGTGGCGACGTCGGCCAGCGGGTCGCCGTCGCAGACGACGAGGTCGGCCTCCTTGCCCGCCTCCAGTGTTCCGACGCGGTCCTGGAGGCCGAGCAGCTCGGCGGCGACCCGGGTGCCGGCGGCGACGGCCCTCTCGGGGGACATGCCGAGCGCCACCAGGTGCATCAGCTCCCGCAGGTTCCGGCCGTGCGGGACCATCGCGGAGTCGGTGCCCAGCGCGATCTTCACGCCGTCGGCGATGGCCGCGGAGATGTTCTCCTTGGTCACCCCCGACCAGCGGACCTTCTTCTCGTAGTGCGAGGGCTCCATCCGGCTGCGGTCGATGCCGTCGAAGACCGTCGACAGGGTGGGCACCACGTACGTGCCCAGCTCGCCCGCCAGCTCCCGCGCGTGGGCGTCCAGCCCGTAGCCGTGCTCAACGCTGGTGACGCCGCCGCGAATGGCGTTGAGGATGCCGGCCGTGCCCTGCGCGTGCGCGGCCACCGGGCGGCCGCCGTGCCGGGAGACCTCGTCGACGACGGTGCGGATCTCCTCCTCACTCAGCCCCTCGTCGTCGGGGTGGTCGTGCGGGCTGCTCATCCCGCCGGTGGCGCAGAGCTTGATCACGTCGGCGCCGTCCCGCAGCAGCCGCCGTACCGCCACCCGCACCTCGTCGGGGGAGTCGGCGATCTCGCTCAGCCCGGCGGACGGGTCGAAGCCGCCGGGCAGGGTGAAGTCCGAGTGGCCGCCGGTGTGGCCGAGCAGCCGGACCGCGGTACGGATCCGCGGCCCCTCGGCCAGCCCCTCCTCGACCGCCGTGCGGTACCCGGCGGGCAGGCCGCCCAGGTCGCGCACGGTGGTGATGCCCGCCTCCAGGGTGCGCCGCATCCGGTCGGCGGTCCGGAAGACCTCCACCGTCGGGTCGAGCCGGACCCGGTTGCCCAGGTCCTTGGCGGTCTCCACGCCGAGGTGTACGTGGCAGTCGATGAAGCCGGGCAGCACGGTCCGCCCGGCCACGTCCACGACCCGGTCGCCGGGCGCCGCCTCGGGCGCGCCCGCCGCCGGGCCGACGTACCGCAGCACACCGTCCGCGTCGGCGCACACCACCCCGTCGGTGACGGGGGCGGCTCCGGTTCCGTCGACGACGCGGGCGCCGGTGATCCTGAGGGGGGTGGCGGTGGTCACAGGTGACTCCTTCTCCAGCCGGCGGCGCGAGGCGGCCGACCGCGGTCGGCGGCGCCTCACGCCGGAACGTGCGGTTGACGGAGCACGCTGGAACGCCAGGATCACGACACGGTTTAATCGCCTGATCCGGTCAGAGGGAGAGAACCGATGCGGGAATCCATCACCGAGGGCGCCCACGAGCAGCCGATCGATCAGCCATGGGCGGCCCCCGAACGGCTCTGGCCAAGGCCCGCCGCGCCGCCCGGCCCCGGGGACGCGCCGCTGCCGGTCCTCACCGAACTGGACCTCGCCGTCGTCAACGCCCTCCAGATCCAGCCGCGCGCCCCCTGGTCCCTGGTGGGCGAGGTGCTCGGCGTCGACGCGGCGACCGTGGCCCGCCGCTGGAAGCGGCTCGGCGACTCCGGCACCGCCTGGGTCGACGGCTACTGGCCGCCCGCCGACGACGGGCGGGTCCGCGCCCAGGTCGAGATCGTCACCGAGGCCGACCGCTCCTGGGAGATCGGCCGGATCATCGCCCACGACCCGGAGACGATGAGCGTCAAGCACACCTCCGGCGCCCGCGACCTCCTCGCCATCGTCTGGGCGTACGACATGGACGGCCTGGTCGACTACATCGGCGGCCGGATCGCGGCCCTGCCCGGGGTCCGCCTCACCCGCACCCACGTCATCACCGGCGCCCCCTTCGAGGGCAGCCGCTGGCGGCTGCGGAGCCTGTCGGCGGGCCGGCGCGCCCGCCTCGCCCCACCCGCCTCACCAGCCAGACCCGAACCGGTCACCCCCGTCGACCGGCGGATCGCGGTGGCCCTCGGCGAGGACGGGCGGATGCCGCTGGCCGAGCTCGCCCGGCGCGCGGGGACCAGCGTCGCCACCGTCGGCAGGCGGGTGCGGCGGCTGGTGGGCAGCGGGCAGTTCGTGCTGCGATGCAGTCTCGCGCGGCCGCTCACCGGCTGGCCCGTCTCGGTGGTCTACTTCGCCTCAGTCCCGGCCGAGCACCTCGACGCGGCCACCGCCTCCCTGCGCACCCTGCCCGAACTGCGGCTCTGCACCGTCACCGCCGGACCGCACAACCTGATCCTCGACGTGTGGCTGCGCGGCGTCCCCGAGGTGCACACCCTGGAGGCCCACCTCGTGCAGGAACTGGCCCACTTGCGCTTCCGCGTCGACGACCGGGTGATGGTGCTGCGGACCGAGAAGAACGTCGGCCGGGTCCTCGACCGGCGGGGCCGCAGCCTGCGCGCCGTCCCGATGGAACTCCCGGACGCGCTGGCCTGACGCGGCGTCAATGCGCCGTACACACGCGGCGGTTGCGGAGAGGAGTGGGGGAAGAGAAAACGACGCCGGGCAGCCACGGGGGGAGCTGCCCGGCGTCGGTCCGTCGCTCCGACGGGGGATGCGGAGCGCTTTCGAAGTATGTCACGGGGCACCCGCCGCGGTGCACCGGAACAACACGATTGATCTGAGCTTTTCTTGAGGTTCCCGCGCGGCGGACCAACGGCCCGCACAACACCCCAGCTCAGACCGGGTGCGCTCGCCGCGCGTCGCCGACGGCCGGACTCAGGCGGAGGGAGTCGCTCCCTCGCCGCGCGTCCCGCCGGACTCCCGCCCGGGCGTTGCGGGCAGCTCGTATGCCCCCGAGGGCAGCGCCTTCAGGCCGGAGGGTACGTACGCGTCGGGCAGCCCCGGAGCGTTCTCCCGCCCGGCGTTGGCGATCACCACCGCCACGTACGGCAGCAGCACGCCGAGGACGAGGGCGCCGATCGCCACGTACCGCTCGACGTTCCACAGGGCCGCCGCCGCGATCACCGCCAGCGTCCGCACCAGCATGGCGATCACGTACCGCCGCTGGCGGCCCCGCACGTCGTCCGCGAGGGACTGCCGGGCCCCGGTGATCCGGAAGACCTCGGCTCCGCGCTGCTTCCGCATCCGCTCCGCCACCCTTCCTCGCCCCCACGGGGGCCGGGATCAACACCAGGTCCGTCCGGAGCACCGCAGAACGGTTCCGGCGCCTCTCAGATTACGCCCGCCCACCCGCGCGGGCACCGGCGGGTGGCCTGACAGCGCCCCGCCGAAGTGCTCGACATGCGGCGCACGCTCCCCGGGCGGAGACTGAGGCGACAGTACGCCTCAGTACGCCTCACCGGCCGAGGAGGAGACATGAGCTGGTTGTGGGCCATCATCGTGGGCCTGATCCTGGGTCTGATCGCCAAAGCGATCCTTCCAGGGAAGCAGCAGATCCCGATCTGGCTGACGGTGATCTGCGGAATCATCGGCAGCGTCATCGGCAACTCGGTGGCCAGCGGGATCGGCGTCGAGGATACCAAGGGCATCGACTGGATCAGGCATCTGCTCCAGCTGGCCGGTGCCGTCCTCATCGTCTGGATCGGCGACATCATCTGGGCCAAGTTCAAGGGCAGGTCACGCGCCTGACCTGACAGGCGGAACGCGTGATGCCCCGGCCCCCGCGAGGGGGACGGGGCATCACGCGTACGCGCCGCGACTCAGCGGGTGATCTCCACCGCGGCCAGGTTCTTCTTGCCGCGCCGCAGCACCAGCCATCGGCCGTGCAGCAGATCCTCGGGCCCGGGGACGGCGTCCTCGGCGGTGACCTTGGTGTTGTTCACGTAGGCGCCGCCCTCCTTCACCGTCCGGCGGGCCGCCGACTTGCTGGCGACCAGACCGGTCTGAGCGAGGAGGTCGACCACCGGGGCGAAGCCGTCGGCCCGCACGTGCGGCAGCTCGTGCAGGGCGGCCTCCAGCGTCGCCGCGTCCAGTCCGGCCAGCTCGCCCTGGCCGAAGAGGGCCTTGGACGCCGCGATCACCGCCTGGCACTCGTGCTCGCCGTGGACCAGCGTGGTCAGCTCCTCGGCCAGCGCCCGCTGCGCGGCCCGCGCCTGCGGACGCTCCTCGGTGACCTTCTCCAGCTCCTCCAGCTCCTCACGGCTGCGGAACGACAGGATGCGCAGGTACCGCGAGACGTCCCGGTCGTCGGTGTTCAGCCAGAACTGGTAGAAGGCGTACGGCGTGGTCATCGAGGCGTTCAGCCAGATGGCGCCGCCCTCCGACTTGCCGAACTTGGTGCCGTCCGCCTTGGTCATCAGCGGCGTCGCCAGCGCGTGCACGTGGGCGTCCGGGTGCAGGCGGTGGATGAGGTCGATGCCCGCCGTGAGGTTGCCCCACTGGTCGCTGCCGCCCTGCTGGAGGGTGCAGCCGTGCTGCTCGTACAGCTTGAGGAAGTCCATGCCCTGGAGGAGCTGGTAGCTGAACTCGGTGTAGCTGATGCCCTCCTGCGACTCCAGGCGGCGGGCCACCGACTCCTTGGTGAGCATCTTGTTGACCCGGAAGTGCTTGCCGATGTCCCGCAGGAACTCGATGGCCGAGAGGCCGGCGGTCCAGTCCAGGTTGTTGACCATCCGGGCGGCGTTGGGCAGTGCCGGGTCGAAGTCGAGGAAGGGCTCGATCTGGTCGCGCAGCCCGTCGACCCACTCCGCGATGACCTCGGGGGAGTTCAGGGTGCGCTCGGCGGTCGGGCGCGGGTCGCCGATCTGGCCCGTCGCGCCGCCGACCAGCGCCAGCGGGACCAGCCCGGCCTGCTGCAGCCGCCGCATGGTCAGCACCTGCACCAGGTGGCCGACGTGCAGGCTGGCCGCGGTCGGGTCGAACCCGCAATAGAAGGTGACGGGCCCGTCCGCGAGAGCCTTGCGCAGAGCGTCTTCATCGGTGGACTGGGCGAACAGCCCGCGCCACTTCAGCTCGTCGACGATGTCCGTCACGATCCACTGTCTCCTTGAACGATACGAAGGGGGAACCACAACCCCCCGGCCAGTGTATGGGCGCCCGGCGGCGCCCCGGAGCCCGCCGGCTCCTGCCCCGGCCCGCCGCGACCGGATTCCGGGCCGTCGCCGCCCGGCGCCCGGGGAGCCCGACTGTAGGGACCCGACAGTGCGGCTCTTCCGCCCCTGTCGGTGACCGATTCTTTGGTTCACACCGCGTAGCGATAGGTTTTCGGCTGTAGTCGCTCCCGTACAACCGCAAACGAAAGGGTGATCCGTTGAGCCGCTCGGTTCTCGTCACCGGAGGCAACCGGGGCATCGGCCTCGCCATCGCCCAGGCCTTCGCCGACGCAGGCGACAACGTCGCCATCACCTACCGCTCCGGTGAGCCGCCCGCCGGTTTCCTCGCCGTCAGGTGCGACATCACCGACGCCGAGCAGGTGGAGCAGGCCTACAAGGAGATCGAGGAGAAGCAGGGGCCCGTGGAGGTGCTGGTGGCCAACGCCGGCGTCACCAAGGACCAGCTGCTGATGCGGATGACCGAGGAGGATTTCACCTCCGTCCTCGACACCAACCTCACCGGCACCTTCCGCGTGGTCAAGCGCGCCAACCGCGCCATGCTCCGCGCCCGCAAGGGCCGCGTCGTGCTGATCTCCTCCGTCGTGGGTCTCCTCGGCTCCGCCGGACAGGCCAACTACGCCGCCTCCAAGGCCGGGCTCGTCGGCTTCGCCCGTTCCCTCGCCAGGGAGCTCGGCTCGCGCAACATCACCTTCAACGTCGTCGCCCCGGGCTTCGTCGACACGGACATGACCAAGGTCCTCACCGACGAGCAGCGCGCCGGGATCGTCGGACAGGTCCCGCTGGGCCGCTACGCGCAGCCCGCGGAGATCGCCGCCGCCGTCCGGTTCCTCGCCTCGGACGACGCCGCGTACATCACTGGAGCCGTCATCCCCGTTGACGGCGGATTGGGCATGGGTCACTGATCGCCATGAGTGGACTTCTCGCAGGCAAGCGCATCATCGTCACCGGCGTCATCACCCAGGCGTCCATCGCCTTCCACGTCGCCCGCCTCGCCCAGGAGGAGGGCGCCGACGTCGTCCTCACCGGCTTCGGCCGCCTCTCCCTGGTGGAGCGGATCGCCAAGCGCCTCCCCAAGCCCGTCCCGGTCATCGAGCTGGACGTGCAGAACGAGGAGCAGCTCGCCACCCTCGCCGACAAGGTCGCCGAGCACTTCGGCGACGACGCGGGCGTGGACGGCGTCGTGCACTCCATCGGCTTCGCGCCGCAGGACGCCCTCGGCGGCAACTTCCTCAACACCCCCTGGGAGTCGGTCGGCACCGCCGTGCATGTCTCGGCGTACTCCCTGAAGTCGCTGACCATGGCGCTGCTCCCGCTGCTGGAGAAGCGCGGGGGCTCGGTCGTCGGCCTCACCTTCGACGCCACCCTCGCCTGGCCGAAGTACGACTGGATGGGCGTCGCCAAGGCGGCTCTGGAGTCCACCAGCCGCTACCTCGCCCGCGACCTCGGCCCGAAGAACATCCGCTGCAACCTCGTCTCCGCCGGACCGATCGGCTCCATGGCCGCCAAGTCCATCCCCGGCTTCGAGGACCTGGCCACGGTCTGGGACGAGCGCTCCCCGCTGACCTGGGAGCTCAGCGACCCCGAGCCGGCCGCCCGGGGCGTCGTGGCGCTGCTCTCGGACTGGTTCCCGAAGACCACCGGCGAGATCGTCCACGTCGACGGCGGCCTGCACGCCATCGGCGCCTGACCTCGGCGTACGTAGGATCCGACGCCCCGTCCCCCGCGCACAGCGGGTGGCGGGGCGTCGCCCGTTCGGGTGGCCCGGCGGGCGGCCCAGGGGCCCGGAGCGCAGGGTGGAGCACGAGTAACCCCTTGTGGTGCAGCAGCGCCTCCGGCCCACCGGCCGCGGGCGCAGTACGGCCGAGGAGGTCCCTCTCGTGTACGCGTCCCCGAGCCCGCCACGCCCCGCCGCCCCCCGGCTGACCGCCCGCCGCCCGCGCGCGGCGGCGGCCGCGGTCGCGCTGCTCCTGCCGCTGCTGACGGCCTTTCCGGCCCGGGCGGCCGACGATGATCCGCCACCGCGCCCCTTCGGCGCCCACTGCCGGCTTGCCACCGAGGGCGCCGAGGTCACCGGCTCCTGCCACAACCCGTACCCCGAGACCGACCAGGTGCGGCTGCACGTGAGGTGCGCCGCGTGGTGGGACATCGACACCGACGGCCCGCCCCGCGAGGTCGGCCCGGCGCGGACGGTCGAGCTCTCCGGCCGCTGCTGGCAGGCGGTCCACGCGGCCTGGGTCAGCCACGCCCGCTGAGCGGACCAGGGCTTTCCGGACGCCCCTCAGCGCTGCCAGAGCCGTCCGGGGCGGCACATCAGCGGGTAGGTGGCGGCCTCGGCGCCGGCCCGGTCGGCGTCGCCGTCGCGGATCGCGTCGACCAGGCGGGTGTGGTCCATGTGGTTCTCCGGCTGGAGCTGGTCGCCGATGTCGCCCCGCAGCCAGTGCCGCAGCACCTCGCCCAGGTCGGCGTAGAGCGCGGTCAGCACGTCGTTGTGGGAGGCCGAGACCACGGCGAGGTGGAAGGTGGCGTCCGCCTGCACGAACCGCTCGGCGTCCCCCGACTCCCAGGCGTCCTCCCGGCGGGTGAGCAGCGCGTCGAGCTGCTTGAGGTCCTTCTCGGTACGGCGTACGGCGGCCAGCTCGGCGGCGCTCGACTCCAGCGTGGCCCGCAGCTCGGCGATGTGCCGGGGGTCGGCCTCGGCGAACCTGCGGTGCATCACCCCGGCGAGTTCGCTGGCGGCGACCACGTAGGTGCCCGAGCCCTGCCGGATGTCGAGCAGGCCGTTGTGGGCGAGGGCCCGTACCGCCTCACGCACCGTGTTCCGGGCCACCCCGAGCTGTTCGACCAGCTCGGGCTCGGTGGGGATGCGGGAGCCGACGGGCCACTCGCCGGAGGTGATCTGCTGGCGCAGCTCGGCGATGACCTGCTCGGACAGGGCCGAGCGGCGGGGCGAAGTCAGCGGCATGTCGGACCTTCGTGCGGTCGGGCCCCGGCGCCGGAAGGGTGGTCCGGCGGCCGGGTGCGGTGGGACGTGGAGGGGCAGCTGTTCGGAGGGGCGGACACAGACGGTATCGAAAGGAGCCGGGAGCTCCGGCGGCACTGCTGCTGGGTGAGCGCCCGGCGAGGCTCCTTCCGGCCGCCGGGACGCGGTGTCCGGTCACACGGTCGGACGATTGGACAACCAATCATCCCATGAATCTATGATGGATCCCATGGCACGTGAGGACACCGACACCGAGACAAGGACGGCCCCCGCCACGACGCGGCCCGCACCCACCGAGCAGACCCCCGCCCCCGCCGGCCCGCCCGCGGTCCGCACCTGGGCGGTGCGGCTCATGCCGCTCGCCGTCGTCCTCGCCGCGCTCAACCTCCGCCCCGCCATCACCAGCCTCGGCGCGCTCCTCGAAGAGGTCCGTGACGGACTCGGCATGAGCGGCAGCGTCGCCGGACTGCTCACCTCCGTGCCCCCGCTCTGCTTCGCCCTCTTCGGCGTCATGGCGCCCCGGCTGGCCCGCCGCTTCGGCCCGCCCGCCGTCGTCTGCGCCGGTATGGCCGCCATCGCCGTCGGCCTGCTGATCCGGCCCTTCACCGGCTCCACCCCGGCGTTCCTGCTCTTCAGCGCCCTCGCCCTGATGGGCATCGCGGTGAGCAACGTGCTGATGCCGGTCATCGTCAAGCGGTGGTTCCCCGACCGGGTCGGCTCCATGACCGGCCTCTACTCCATGGCGCTCGCCGTCGGCACCTCCGCCGCGGCCGCCGTCACCGTCCCGCTGACCGGCGCCCTCGGAGACGACTGGCGCTTCGGCCTCCTCGTCTGGGCCGCCCTCGGCGTCGCCGCGGTCCTGCCCTGGCTGCTCTTCGTCCGCGAGCGCCACGAGTCGGCGGCCCCCGCCTCGGGCCCCGGCGCTCCGGCCGCCCGGCTCAGCATGGTCCGCAGCCCCACCGCCTGGGCGCTCGCCGTCTTCTTCGGCCTCCAGGCCACCGGTGCCTACATCACCATGGGCTGGATGGCGCAGATCTTCCGCGACGCCGGCGTCGCCGCCGGCACCGCCGGTGTCCTGCTCGCCGTCACCATGGCCATGGGCATCCCGCTCGCCTTCGTCATCCCCCGCGTCGCCACCCGGCTGCCCCGCCAGGGTCCGGTCGTGGTCGGCCTCGGCGCCTGCGGCCTCATCGGCTACGCCGGGCTCTACCTCTGGCCGGTCGGCGGCGCCTGGATCTGGGCCGTGCTGCTCGGCGTCTCCAACTGCGCCTTCCCGCTGGCCCTCACCATGATCGGCATGCGGGCCAGGACCGGCGCCGGGGTCGCCTCGCTCTCCGCCTTCGCCCAGAGCACCGGCTACCTCATCTCCATCCCCGGCCCGCTCCTGGTCGGCGTCCTCTACCAGCACAGCGGCGGCTGGGGCCTGCCCATCGCGCTGATGGCCACCCTGATGGTGCCGCAGATGGGCGCGGGCATCCTCGCGGGCAAGGACCGCGTCATCGAGGACGAGGCCGCCGCCCGCGCCTGACGCGAGGCCGCCCGCTCGCGGGGAAGCCCCGCGCGCCACGCCCACCCGGCTCCGGTCCCGCGAGGGCGCGATGCGACACTGGGCCCATGGGCGTACTGGAACCGAACCCCCCGAACGGGCAGCGCAAGTTTCTCGGCGTGCTCGGCGCGATGCTGGTCATCAGCGTGATCATCGGCGTGATCGCCACCGTCGCCTCACCCTGAGGCGTCCCGGGCTGGTCCCGTCCCCCGCCGGGGGTGGGGCTGGCCCCACCGTCCCCTAGGGGGCGGGCCTCAGGGACGACTGGGTGGAACGCCTGATGGGCCCGGCCGCCCCTGCCGCGTACGTTCGAGGAGTGCGGTCACCAGCCCCTCCCGTCGGCGCCGCACACCGTCTTGTACGCGTGCGACCGCTGCCAGGAGGCGCCATGCAGGCCCCGACGACCGACCCTCTCGGGCCGTCCTCCGCCCCACCCCGCACGCACCCCGGCCTGCCCTGGTGGGCGCTGGCCCTGCCCGCCTTCACCTTCGCCGCGCTGCTGCTGCTCGCCTTCGGGCCCACCGCCCCCTCCGCGAGCGGCGAGGCCGTGCTGCCGCAGCTCGTCGAGCGGGTCCAGCAGACCCTGGCCCACCGCCCCGGCTGACCCGCGCGGGCCCGTCACCCGAAGTGGTCGCGGCCGCCAACTCCCTGCGCCGCACCGCGCGTTTCATGCGAAGCTGGGAATCATGAGTGCCGCTGAGTCGTCCACCGGGACCACCCCCGGACCGTCCCCCGTCCGCACCATCGCCGTCGTCCGCCACGCCAAGGCCGAATGGTCCGACGGCAGCGACCACGAGCGTCCGCTGACCGACCGGGGCCGCCTCGACGCCCCCGCCACCGGCCGCAGGCTCGCCACCACGGGCCTCCCCTTCGGCCTGGCCCTCTGCTCCACCGCCACCCGCACCCGCGAGACCTGGCGCCTCGCCGTCGCCGAGCTGCCCCGGCGCCCCAGGACCGTGTACGAGGAGCGGGTCTACGAAGCCTCGCCCGGCGAGCTGATCTCCGTGCTCAACGAGGTGGACGACGACGTCCAGAACCTCGTCCTGATCGGCCACAACCCAGGCGTCCAGGGTGCCACCGAGGTGCTCGCCGGGACGGCCGAGCAGGAGGCCGCCGCGGTGATCGGCCGCCGCGGCTTCCCCACCGCCGCCCTCGCCCTGCTCACCTTCACCGGCCCCTGGAAGAGCCTGGAGCCCGGCTGGGCCACCCTCACCGAGTTCTGGACCCCGCACCCGGGCTGACCCGCCCCCGCCGATCCGCTCGGAACGGGCTCCGACGCGCCACGGACCGGCCCCCGTCGCAGGGGGCCGGCCCGTGGCGCGTACGGCCGGTAAGGGGGAGGGGGTGTGCTCAGGCGTCGAGGGCGTCGGCCGCCTCGACCTCCTCGCGGGTGATGCCCAGCAGGTAGAGGACGGTGTCCAGGAACGGCACGTTGACCGCGGTGTGGGCGGCCTCGCGGACCACCGGCTTGGCGTTGAAGGCCACGCCCAGACCCGCGGTGTTCAGCATGTCGAGGTCGTTGGCGCCGTCGCCGATCGCCACCGTCTGGTTGAGCGGCAGCCCCGCCTCGGCCGCGAACCGGCGCAGCAGCCGCGCCTTGCCCGCCCGGTCCACGATCTCCCCGGTGACCCGGCCGGTGAGCTTCCCGTCGACGATCTCCAAGGTGTTGGCCTGCGCGAAGTCCAGCCCGAGCCGCTCCTTGAGGTCGTCGGTGACCTGGGTGAACCCGCCCGAGACCACCCCGACCTGGTAGCCGAGGCGCTTCAGCGTCCTGATCAGGGTGCGGGCGCCGGGGGTCAGCCGGACCTCGCCGCGCACCTTCTCGACCACCGACGCGTCGAGCCCCGCCAGCAGCGCCACCCGGGCGTGCAGCGACTGCTCGAAGTCCAGCTCGCCGCGCATCGCCGCCGCCGTCACCTCGGCGACCTCGTCCTCGCACCCGGCGTGCGCCGCGAACAGCTCGATGACCTCGTCCTGGATCAGGGTCGAGTCGACGTCCATCACCACCAGCCGCTGCGCCCGCCGGCCGAGGCCCGAGGCCATCACGGCGACGTCCACGCCGAGCGCCGCCGCCTGGGGCGCCAGCGCGGTGCGCAGCGCCTCGGTGTCGGCGCCGGAGACGGCGAACTCCACTGCCGTCACCGGATACTTGGCGAGGCGGAAAATGCGGTCGATGTTGCCGCCGGTCTCGGTGATCCGGGCCGCTATGGCGGCGGCCGAGTCGGAGGTCAGCGGGTTGCCGAGGACGGTGACGTGAGAACGGCCGACGCCGCGGGGCCGGTTGTCGCCCGTACCGGAGATGATCTCGGCCTGGAGCCTCAGCGACTCCGCCCAGTTGTGCACGGTCGCCCGCAGCTCTCCCTCACTCACCCCCGCCGGCTCTGTCACCAGGGCGCACAGCACGATGCGCCCCCGGGTCACGACCTGTTCGATGTCGACCACGTCGACGGAGAAGGCCGCGAGAGTGTCGAAGAGGCCCGCGGTGATCCCCGGGCGGTCCTTGCCGAAGATCTTGACGAGCAGAGTGGGGACGTCGGCGGCCTGGGCGCCGGTGGTCTCAGGGGGCTGCGATGCGCTCATGGTGGTACTACCGTAGCGGGCCGTTTTTCTTGGAGCTTCGCTCGCCTCCGGGGCGCCACATGGCTCCTCTTTTTGGAGCTTCGCTCGCCTCCGGGGCGCCACATGTCGGTGCCGAGACGCCCGACGTGCGCGAACCCGTAGCCGCCCGCGCGCGCCGGGCGGGACCGCCCCCCCGCGCCCCAAACGCTCCCCGCGGCCGCATGTG
>NZ_JBHXJE010000034.1:0-6753 GCF_042723275.1 Streptomyces sp. NPDC058373
GCGGGGCCGGTCGGGTGGGCGGTCAGCCGCGCCAGGTGTCGTTCAGGGTGAGGGCGCCGGTGGTGCCGACGGTGGCGGTGCGATTGGCCCCGGACTCCCAGACGGCGTTGCCGGCGGCGTCCTTGCGCAGGTACTTGTACTGGAAGGAGGTTCTGGCGGGCAGAGGCACGTCGAGCTTCCAGACCGGGGAGGCGGCCGGGTCGAGCTTGAGGGCGCGGCCCGGGGCCCAGTCGCCGAGGGCGTCGCGGTCACCGGTGACGTAGACGTTCTCGCCCCAGGCGGTGGTGGCGTCGACGTGGAAGGAGGCGGAGGTCTGCGGGGTGGCGCCGCCCGAGCCGCAGGTGCGGGCGCCGGTGTGCAGGGCGAGCGCGGTGCCGGGGGCGACGGTGGCGGTGAAGGAGCCGTCGGCGCCCACCGTGACGGAGTCGCCGCTCTGGATGTCGCAGTAGTCGCCGCCGGGCAGCGAGCTCTGGAAGGTGCGGTTCAGCGCGGAGCCCTCGTGGTTGAGGGCGATGTACGCCTTGTCCCCCCGGCCGAAGGCGATCTGGTCGCCGCCGTTGTCCCACCAGTCGGTGACGGCCTGGCCGGCGGCGGTGTTGCGCAGGGAGACCATGGAGGAGAGCTCGGGCCAGGCGTGCTGGCACTTCCAGCCGTCGCTGTAGCAGGCGTTCACCGTGCCGTTGTTGGGCGGCCCGGCGTCGTGGTCGGTGAACTCGTAACCGGAGTGGACGTCCGGGGAGCCGTAGGGCCAGGCGAGCATGAAGACGCCGGCGAGGGTGTAGGCGGAGCCGTTCTTGTAGGTGAGGGTGTCGCCGCCGCGCTCGGTGTCGTGGTTGTCGACGAAGACGGCGGATCTGCCGCTCTCCATGTAGCCCCACTCCTCGCCGAGGTTCTTGAGGTCGGCGAGGTTCTCGTTCAGGAAGACCCGCTTGAGGTCGCGCGCGTAGCGGAACTCCTGCACGTCTCCGGTGCCGAGGTACTCGCTGGGCTGGACGGCCTCACCGGCGCCGTGGATGGCCTCCTGCTTCCAGTACGTGCCGCCGTCGCCGACCTTGGCCTTGATGGCGGTGAGGTCGGCGGCGGGCATGTGCTTGGCGGCGTCGACGCGGAAGCCGTCCACGCCGAGCGAGAGGAGGTCGTTGAGGTACTCGGCGATGCGGTCGCGGACGTACGGCTCGCCGGTGTCGAGGTCGGCGAGGCCGACCAGTTCGCAGTTCTGGACGTTGGCGCGGTTGCCGTAGTCGTTGATCTCGCTGCGGCAGTCGTCCATGTCGGCGCCGGACCAGATGCCCGGGTAGTCGTACTTCTGGTAGGCGCTGCCGCCGGTGCCGGTGCCGGAACCGGCGGCCATGTGGTTGATGACCGAGTCGGCGACGACCTTGACGCCCGCGGAATGGCAGGCGTCGACCATCGACTTGAAGGCGGCCCGGTCGCCGAGCCGTCCGGCGATCTTGTAGCTGACGGGCTGGTAGGAGGTCCACCACTGGCTGCCCTGGATGTGCTCCTGGGGCGGGGAGACCTGGACGTAGCCGTATCCGGCGGGGCCGAGGCTGTCGGTGCAGGCGCGGGCGACCGAGGCGAAGGTCCACTCGAAGAGGACGGCGGTGACGTCCTTCTCGCCGGGTGGCGCGGCCGCGGCGGGGGTCGGAGCGGTGACGGCGGTGGCGGCCGCCGCCAGCACGGCGAGGGACGCGGCGGCGAGTCTGCGGGCCATGTGGTGCCTCCTGATCGGGGGGCGGAGGGCAGAGGGGGCTGATCGCGGAGGCTCCCTGCCGCGCCCGGCCCGGGCGCTGAATCCTCTTGCTGCAAAACTGCAAGGAGCGTCGCGAAGCAGACCGTAGAGCGAGCGGCACCCCCGGTCAACCCTTTGGACACGAACCCGAAACGCCACGGACATCAAGGGGGTTGGGCCCAGGGGACGCTCCCCCGAAAGCCTCTGCAAGAGGTTGCGGACGGCTCAGGCCGAAGCGCCTTGTACGTCCCTGCCGCCCCCCGGCACCCACTGGGCGGTGGAGCCGCGTACCACCAGCTCCGGCTGGAAGACGAACTCGGTGCGCTGCACGGTCTGGTGGGCGATCTCCTCCAGCAGGGCACCGACGGCGGCGGTGGCCATCGCGCGGACCGGCTGGCGGACGGTGGTGAGCGGCGGGTCGGTGAAGGCGACCAGCTGCGAGTCGTCGAAGCCGACGACGGAGAGGTCGGCGGGCACGTCGAGCCCGCGCTCGCGGGCGGCGCGGACGGCGCCGAGCGCCATCAGGTCACTGCCGCAGACCAGCCCCGTGCACCCCTGCTCCAGCAGCGACCCGGCCGCGGCGTGGCCACCCTCGACGCTGAACAGGGTGCGCCGCACGAGGAGTTCGGTCTCATCCCGGGGCGTGCCGAGGATCTCGGCGAGGGCATCGGTGAACCCCTCGGCCTTGCGGCGCGAGGGCACGTACCGGTCGGGCCCTATGGCGAGGCCGATCTTCCGGTGGCCGAGGTCGGCGAGGTGGCGTACGGCCATCCGGACCGCCGAGCGGTCGTCCGGGGAGACGAAGGGGGCCCGGACGCGCTCGTTGTAGCCGTTGATGAGGACGAACGGCACGCCGCGCTCGGTCAGGCGGGCGTACCGGCGCGGGTCGGCGGTGGTGTCGGCGTGCAGGCCGGAGAGGAAGACGATGCCGTTGACGCCGCGCTCCTCCAGTTGCTCGACCAGTTCGTCCTCGGTGGCGCCGCCGGGGATCTGGGTGCAGAGCACCGGGGTGTAGCCGTACCCGGCGAGGGCCTGTTCGACGACCTGGGCGAAGGCCGGGAAGATCGGATTGGTCAGCTCGGGGGTGATCAGCCCGATGAGCCCGGCGCTGCGGCGGCGCAGCCGGGTGGGCCGCTCGTAGCCGAGCAGGTCGAGGGCGGCGAGGACGCGCTGCCGGGTGGGGTGCGCGACGCCGGGGCGCCCGTTGAGGACACGGCTGGCGGTGGCCTCGCTGACCTGGGCCTGCGCGGCGATGTCCGCGAGCCGCGGGACGGCCGGGGAGCCGTCCCGCGGGGCGGGCAGAGTCACACCGTCCACCAGACCGTGGTGTCGGCGGGCAGCTCGAAGGTCCCGTCCTCGGCGACGGCCGGCGCGGCGCCCTGGGAGGCGAGCAGCGGGCGGCCGGGGGCGGGGAGCCGGACGGGGGCACCGGTGGTGTTGGCGGTGCAGGCGAACTGGGGGCGGGCGAAGGCGAGGACGCCCTCGGGCGCGTCCTGCCAGGCGATCTCCTGCCCCGCGCCGAGGCCGGGGTGGTCCCGGCGGACGGCGAGCGCGGCCCGGTACAACTCCAGGGTGGAGCTGGGGTCGCCGGTCTGCGCCTCGACGCTCAGCTCGCCCCAGCCCGCGGGCTGCGGGAGCCAACTGCCGCCCGGCCCGAATCCGGCCGAGGGCCCCTCCACGGTCCACGGGATCGGCACCCGGCACCCGTCGCGGAAGCCGTCCTGCCCGGTGGCGCGGAAGTACGAGGGGTCCTGGCGGACCTCGTCGGGCAGGTCGGTGACGTCGGGCAGCCCCAGTTCCTCGCCCTGGTAGACGTAGGCGGAGCCGGGCAGGGCGAGCATCAGCAGGGTGGCGGCGCGGGCGCGGCGCAGGCCGAGCGCGCGGTCGCCGGGGGTGCGCAACTGGGTGCCGCCGGGCGGGTTGGCGAAGCGGGTGGCGTGCCGGGTGACGTCGTGGTTGGAGAGGACCCAGGTGGTGGGGGCGCCGACGGGGCGCATCGCGGCGAGCGAGGCGTCGATGACCTCGCGCAGCGCCTCGGCCTCCCAGTAGGTGCTCAGGTACTGGAAGTTGAAGGCCTGGTGCATCTCGTCGGGGCGGACGTAGTGGGCGGTCCGCTCGACGGTGGGGGTCCACGCCTCGGCGACCAGGATGCGGTCCTCGCCGTACTCGGCGAGGACGTTGCGCCAGTCGCGGTAGACCGCGTGGACGCCGTCCTGGTCGAAGAAGGGCATGACCTCGTTGCCGAGGAGCTTGACCTGTTCGCCGGAGCCGATGTCGGGCAGCCCCGCCGCCTTGATGAGGCCGTGGGCGACGTCGACGCGGAAGCCGTCGGCCCCGATGTCCAGCCAGAACCGCAGGATGGAGCGGAACTCGTCGCGGACCGCCGGGTGCTCCCAGTTGAAGTCGGGCTGCTCGGGCGCGAAGAGGTGCAGGTACCACTCGCCGTCGGCAGTACGGGTCCAGGCGGGCCCGCCGAAGATGGACTCCCAGTCGTTGGGCGGGAGTTGGCCGTCGGCACCCTTGCCGGGGCGGAAGTGGTAGCGCTCCCGCAGCGGCGAGCCGGGGCCTTCGGCGAGCGCCTGGCGGAACCAGGCGTGCTGGTCGGATGAGTGGTTGGGGACGAGGTCGACGATGGTGCGCAGCCCCAGCGCCCGGGCGTCGGCGATGAGCGCCTCGGCGTCGGAGAGCGTGCCGAACATCGGGTCGATGGCCCGGTAGTCGGCGACGTCGTACCCGGCGTCGGCCTGCGGGGAGGCGTAGAAGGGGCTGAGCCAGACGGCGTCGACGCCGAGCTCCTTGAGGTACGGAAGCCGGCGGCGGATGCCGGGCAGGTCGCCCATGCCGTCACCGTCGGCGTCGGCGAAGCTGCGGGGGTAGACCTGGTAGATCACCGCGTCGCGCCACCAGCCGGGAGCGGTGTCGGCGGCCGGGGCGGTGGGGGCGGGGGCAGTGAGGTGCTGGGTCATGTCTTCCCTGGAGTCATGGGGGTGGCCTGGAGTCATGGGTGGCCTGGGTCCACGGGCGGTCTCGGGCTTCTCGCCCGACGCGCCCCTTCGGCTCAGACCGCCTCAGAAAAATCAGCCCTTTGTGGCGCCGGCGGTCATTCCCGTGACCAGGTGGCGCTGGACCAGGACGAAGACGATGACGGCCGGTACGGCGATGAGCACCGAGGCCGCGGTCATCGGTCCCCACTGGGCCGTGTACTGGTTGACGAAGGTCTGGAGTCCTCCGGCGAGCGTCATGTTGTCCTCGCCGACCATGAAGGCGGAGGCGTAGGCGACCTCGCCCCAGGCGGTGATGAAGGAGTAGAAGCCGGTCACGGCGAGGCCGGGGCGGGCCAGCGGCAGGATGAGCCGCCAGAACGTCCCGAACGGGTTGAGCCCGTCGACGCGTCCGGACTCGTCGATCTCGACGGGTATGGCGTCGAAGAAGCCCTTCATCATCCAGGCGCAGAAGGGCACGGCGATCGTCAGGTAGGTGATGACGAGCCCGACCGGCTGGTTGAGCAGTCCCATCGAGGAGAAGAGGTTGTACAGCGGCACGATGAGGATGGCCATCGGGAACATCTGGGTGATGAGCAGCACCCACATCAGGGGCCGCATCCCGGGGAAGCGGAAGCGGCTGACCGCGTAGCCCGTGGTGGCGGCGAGGAAGACGCCGATGACGGTGGTGGTGGCGGCGACGATCACCGAGTTGCCGAACCAGGTGAGGAACTTGGTGTCCCCCAGCAGGTGGGTGTAGTTGGCGAAGGTGGTGTCGCGGAAGAAGTCGGTGGTGGTGGCGAACTCCGCGGGCTTGAGCGAGGTCAGCAGCACCCACAGGGCGGGGAAGACGGCGACGACGGTGGCCACGAGGAGTGTGCCGTGGAGGCCGATGGAGGCCAGTGGACTGCGGCGGGTGTTGGGCATCGTCACCACACCTCTCCCTGCTTCTTGAGGACACGGCGGTAGAAGAAGGCGAACACCAGCAGCAGGAGCAGGATGATGACGCCCCAGGTCGCCGAGGTGGAGAAGTTGCGCGGGCTGTCGACGAAGGTCATCCGGAACGCCTGGGTGACCAGGATCTCGGTGGCGTCGCCGGGTCCGCCCCGGGTGAGCAGGAAGATCACCGGGAACATGTTGAAGGTCCAGATGGTGGAGAGCAGGATCACCGTGGTGGAGACGGGCCGCAGCCCGGGCAGGGTGATGTGCCGGAAGCGCTGCAAGGGGCTCGCACCGTCCATCTCGGCCGCCTCGTAGAGGTCGCCGGGGATGGACTGGAGGCCGCCGAGCAGGGCCACCATCATGAAGGGGACGCCGAGCCAGACGTTGACCGCGATCACCGAGAGCTTGGCGACGGTCGGGTCGTTGAGCCACGGCACGGCGTCGATGCCGCCGCCCACCAGGATCTTGTTGAGCAGGCCGTGCTTCTCGTTGTAGAGGAAGTTCCAGGAGAAGACGGAGACGAAGCCGGGGATGGCCCACGGCACGACGAGCGCCATCCGGTAGAAGCCGCGCCCGGCGACCTGCCGGTTGAGCAGGGTGGCGAGCGCGAGTCCGAGGCTGTACGTGAGGGAGACGCAGGCGACGGTCCAGACCACGGTCCACAGCAGGCGCTGGAGGAAGACCGGGTCGGCGAAGGCCTCGAAGTAGTTCTGCAGCCCGACGAACTCGTAGGTCGCCGGGATGTGGTTGACGCCGATGGTCCGCTCGACGTTGGCCTCGGTGGCGTCGGTGAGCGAGAGCCAGATACCCCGGCCGAGGGGGTAGCCGACGATGACGGCGAGGACGATGACGACGGGGGCCACCATCGTCCAGGCGTACCAGTGCCGTGAGAGAGCGCGGCGCAGGACGCTCTCCTGTGTTCCTGCCGGGCGGCGCGGCCCGGGGACGGTTGCCTTCCCCGGCGCCTTGGCCACCGACGGGCCCGTGTGCACAGCCATCGGTCGGCCGGCCTCCTTCTTCTCCGTACGGGTGGGGCGTGCCGCCGCGCGCGGCTGGTACAGGCCCGCCTACAACCTGGCGACGATCTCGCACGTCTAG
>NZ_JBHXJE010000034.1:6763-72385 GCF_042723275.1 Streptomyces sp. NPDC058373
CGGGTGTTCTGGGAGGCGATCGCGAGTCCGAGGCTGTACGTGTGGGAGACGGGGGCGTCGGTCCACCCCCCCGTCCCCCGGCGGCGCCCCCCCGCGGCCGGGTCGGTTACTTGTAGTCCTTCAGGAGCTTGCGGTACGAGTCACCGGTGGACCTGGCGGCCTGCTCGGGCGTGGCCTGGCCGGTGAGGACCTTGGTGTACTGGGTCTGGAGCGGGGCGAAGAGGCTGCCGCCCTCGGGGACCCAGGGGCGCTCGACGGCGGTCTCGACGACCGGCTTGAAGAACTGCACGATCTCGTTGTCCGCGACCTTCGGGTCGCCGTAGACCGAGGAGCGGGTGGGCAGCAGGCTGAGCTTCTCGGTGACCTCGGCCTGGACCTTGGCGGAGCTCATGTACTTGACGAACTCGTAGGAGGCGTCGAGGTTCTTCGACCCGGCGTAGACGGCGTAGTTGTGGCCGCCCTGCGGGGAACCGGCGGTCTTGGAGCCGGCCGGGACGGGGGCGACGCCGAAGTTGGCCTTGTCCTTGAAGGCGTCACCGGCGAGGGTGTCGGTCACGGCCCAGGGGCCGTTGATCGCCATGGCGACCTCGCCGTCCTTGATGGCCTTCTGCATGTTGTCCCAGCCGTTGGTGGCGTCGGTGACGGCCACCTTGGAGTCGACCAGTTCCTTGACGGCCTTGAACGCGTCGACGGCGGGCTTGTCGTCGATGGTGACCGACTTGTCCTTGGTGTTGATCATGTCGCCGCCCTCGCCGTAGAGGAACGACAGGAACCAGTAGGCGTCGTCGCCGCGCAGGTACAGGGCGGCCTTGCCGGTCTTCGACTTGATCGCCTTGGCGGCCTCGGTCAGCTCGTCGAGGCTGGTGGGCACCTCGACGCCGGCCTCCTTGAGCAGCTTCTTGTTGTAGAAGACGCCGACGGAGTCGATGACCTGGGGGACGCCGAAGGTCTTGCCGTCGTACCTGGTGGAGGCGGCGGCCTGCTTGAGGTAGTCGTCCTCCTTGTCGAGGGCGGCGGTGCCGTCGAGCGGGGCGAGGTAGCCGAGCGAAGCGAAGTCCGGGGTCCAGGCGACCTCGGAGCGGATCACGTCGGGGGCGCCGGAGCCGGAGGAGGCGGCGTTCTTGAACTTGTTCTGGGCGTCCGCGAAGGGCACGTTGACGTAGTTGACCTCGACCTTCGGGTGCTCCTTCTCGAAGCCCTCGGCCAGCGCCTTGAAGACCTTGTCCTCGCTGCCGACGGTCGAGGTGTCCCACCAGGTCACCGTGCCGGACAGCTCCCCGCCGCTCTTGCCGGCCGAGCCGCTCTCGTCGGTGGTGTCCCCGCCGCATGCCGTCGCCGCGAGCGCCAGGCCCGCCACGAGCGCGGTAGCCGCTATGCCACGTCGCATCTGTACTCCTTCAAGCACGGTCCCGATCCGGCGAGGGCTGAGGGCAGCCGTGCCTGCCGCTCCTTCGCGGCTCCGGGTCGGCAGGAACGTAACAGGCCTGAAAACTGTCCGAAAGACCTTGCGGGAAATTTCTGCAAGGCGAGCTGATTGTTACCTCCGTGTGTCCGTTCGGTGCACCGATCCCGACCGGGAGGGTGATCTTCGTGGTTGAAAGAGCTTGCAAGGCGTTGCCGTCCCGGACCGCCGCCAGCTCCTGACATCTCCGGAAACCGGTGCGGTGCACGGGGGCGATGGGCAAGCGCGGACCCGGCCGGTACAGTCCCGTGTCATGACCGCGCGACTCGCTGACATCGCAGCCCAGGCGGGGGTCAGCGAAGCGACCGTGAGCCGGGTCCTCAACGGCAAGCAGGGGGTCGCCGCGGCCACCCGCGAATCCGTCCTCGCCGCGCTCGACGTCCTCGGCTACGAACGCCCGGTACGGCTGCGCCGCCGCAGCGCGGGCCTGGTCGGCCTGATCACCCCTGAGCTGGAGAACCCGATCTTCCCGGCGCTGGCCCAGGTCATCGGGCAGGCCCTGACCCGGCAGGGGTACACGCCGGTGCTGGCCACCCAGACCCCGGGCGGCTCCACCGAGGACGAGCTGACCGAGATGCTGGTCGACCGGGGCGTCTCCGGCGTCATCTTCGTCTCCGGGCTGCACGCCGACACCACCGCCGACATGACCCGGTACGACCGGCTGCGCGGGCAGGGCGTGCCGTTCGTCCTCATCGACGGCTTCACCGACCAGGTGCGGGCCCCGTTCATCTCCCCCGACGACCGGGCGGCGATGCGGCTGGCCGTCACCCACCTCGCCTCGCTCGGCCACACCCGGATCGGGCTGGCGCTGGGGCCGAAGCGGTTCGTGCCCGTCGTCCGCAAGACGGAGGGGTTCACGCGGGCGCTGCGGGACACCTTCGGGCTGGACGCCGAGGAGGCGGAGCGGGAGTTCGTCCGGCACTCCCTCTACACGCTGGAGGGCGGCCAGGCCGCCGCCGACTCCCTGCTGGACGGCGGGTGCACGGCGGTGGTGTGCGCCAGCGACATGATGGCCCTCGGCGCGATCCGCGCGGTCCGCCGCCGGGGCCTGGACGTGCCGGCGGACGTCTCGGTGGTCGGCTTCGACGACTCCCCGCTGATCGCCTTCACCGACCCGCCGCTCACCACCGTCCGCAAACCGGTCACGGCGATGGGGCAGGCGGCGGTCCGCGCGCTGCTGGAGGAGATCGGCGGGACGCCCGCGCCGCCCAGCGAGTTCGTCTTCATGCCGGAGCTCGTGGTGCGCGGTTCGACCGCTTCCGCACCCGCCCCGGCGACCCCCGCCCTGGGTGAGGTCCCCCAGGAGGAGATCGTCCGCAAGGCGTAGAGAATGCGGGCCTGACCCGTCCGAGGGATGATCGGTCGGTAGGCGTGATTCTGACAGAATCCCTCCCTATGGGTGAGAGCACAGTGACGACTTCTGAAGGCCGTGGAACGGCCCCCGCCGCCTCGCCCATGGGCCCGGCAGGCGGCGCCGCGCCGGCCTCGGGGCCGCTGCGCCGGCTGCGCACTCCGCGGCGCCCCCGGATCTGGTTCGAGGTCCTGCTCATCGCGGTCAGCTACTGGGTGTACTCGCTCATCCGCAACGCGGTCCCCGAGCAGAAGGCCCAGGCGATGGCGAACGCCGACTGGATCTGGGCGGCCGAACAGCGTTTGGGCATCGCCGTCGAGCAGGGCGTCAACCACGCGGTCAACTCGGTGAGCTGGCTGATCGTGGGGATGAACTACTACTACGCGACGCTGCACTTCGTCGTCACCCTCGGTGTGCTGGTCTGGCTCTACCGCCGCCACCCAGGGCGCTACGCGGCCGCGCGCACGGTCCTCTTCGCCACCACCGCCGTCGCCCTGGTCGGCTACTACCTGTACCCGCTGGCGCCGCCCCGCCTGATGAACGGGCAGAACTTCATCGACACGGTCCTGGTCCACCAGACCTGGGGCTCGATGGCCTCCGGCGACCTGAAGCACATGTCGAACCAGTACGCGGCGATGCCCTCGATGCACATCGGCTGGTCGCTCTGGTGCGGCCTGACGGTCTTCGCGCTCGCCTCGGTGCCGTGGGCCAAGGTGCTCGGCCTGCTCTACCCGGCGCTGACCCTGGTCGTCATCGTCGCCACCGCCAACCACTTCTGGCTCGACGCCGTCGGCGGCCTCGCCTGCCTCGCCTTCGGCTTCCTCGTCGCCCGCCTCTGCTACGGGGCGCACCCGCACGGGCTGCCCCGTCACGTCGGGCGTTCGCGGCAGGGGGACGCTCCTCCCCCGGGCGACCCCGCTCCCGGGGAGCCCGCGCCGCCGGCCGCCGAACCGGCCCTGTCCGCGCCGGCCGAGGCGGCCCCGGCCGGCGCGTCGCGTACCGCCGGGCCCCCACTCACCTGCCCCACGGCCGGGCCCGGCCCGGTGGGCGCCACCGCGCTGACCCACGCCACCCCGGAACCCGCCTCCGAGACCTGACCGGCGGCGCGGGCCCGGCCGGCCCGCCACCCGGACGCCTGGCCAGTCGGGCGAGGCTCGCCGGGAACGGGCGCCCCCGGCGGTATGCCGGAGTCCGGGCCGGGCACAGGCCATGCATGACCAAGAATCACGACGACGGGGCGCCGGACCCCGCGCACCGGCGCCCGGAGGGCATGAGCGACACGGCGGTCGAGGCGCTGGGGGCGCTCTCCAAGGCGCTGGAGACCACCGAGCGGGCCCGCGGCCACCTGTACGCCTTCCACCAGCTCACCGGCACCGCCGACTTCCAGCTCGACGAGGCGGTCCGCCTGCTGCGCGAGGCCGGTCATCCCGAGGAGGCCGAGCGGGTCCGCACCGAGCTGGTGGGGCGGAACGTCACCCCGGGCCACTGGACGTTCCAGCTGGTCGAGGAGTACGACGACGGCTACTACCGCCCCTTCGCCGCCCTGGAGGCCGAGCTGACCGACCGGCTCGCCCAGGGCCGCCGCCACCTCTACGAGGCGGAGCTGAAGCAGCGGCGGCGGTCGTGAGCGGGGCTTTGCCCGGAGCGGTCAGCCGCGGTGCGTGACTGATCCGGGAACGCGTCACCCGCGCCATCGACGCGGACACCCTCGACGGCGTCCCCTGGGACACCGGCCTCCAGGTCTTGGCCCGCTCCTACCGCGCCGCCTTCGCCGCCCACCCCAAGGTCATCCCGCTCCTGACCACCCACCCCGTGCGGGCTCCAGGGATGCGGGACCAGTACGAGCGGGTGGTGCGGGTGATGATGGACGCCGGGTTCGCCGCGGTCGACGTCATGCCGCTCATCACCGCCCCGGAGAACACCGTCCTCGGCTCCGCCCTCGACCTCGCCACCCCCGAGACCATGTGGGAACCGGCCGACGACGACTCCACCCCCCGCCTCAGCCAGGCCCTGGCCGCCATCGGCGAGGGCCGCGCGGACGCCGCCTTCGAGGTGGCCCTCGGGGCGTTCATGGCGTATGCGCGGGGGGGTGCTGGAGGGGTACGAGGGTGAGGCGGGGGCCTTCCGGATGCCGCTCGGGGCCGCACCGGCCGCCCGCGACCACCTCCCGCACCACAGGTCCGCGTCGCAGAAGAGGCAGTGCTCGGGCAGTCCGCGCGCGGACTGCCCAGCAGACGGCCGTGTCCCGGAGGACCCAGTCCCACCCGGTCGCCGGATGGAGGACCCGCACGGTGAAGTCGTGACTGCAAGGATCTGCCGCCTCGTCGGCGAACTCCTCGGCACAGGCGATCCTGGCGGCGTCCTCGGCCTGGGCACGGCCGCGGAAAGTGCCGTCCTCGTTCTCGGCGGACGTCCCCAGCAGGCTCACCCGGCTGAAGGCCTCCGGTCCTGAGCGGGGGCGGCGGTGACCGCCGGCGGGGGCTTCGCCGCCGCCTCAGGGGTGGCCGGGTCCTCGGCACGTTCCGGCGCAGGCACCGTCGGGCGGAAGTCGAGGCTCGGCGCCGGACTCAGCGGGGCGGACGGCTCCAGGGGACCAGGCCGCGGCCTGCCCCTCTCGGCGCCGGACGGCACAGCACTCCCTCTGCAGGACTCACCGCGCAGGTGGGGGGAGGTGACAGGCGGTCAGGACGGGCGGACCCTCCCTGTCTACGCCCTCCCCGCCCCGCCCGGAAGCGGAGAACCGCACCGCTCCCCCGACGGAACGATCACCCCCGCTCCCGCTTTGCCCCAGCTCAGCGGCGTCTCAGTGGGCGGCGGCCCCGTAGAAGACCTCGTCCACCACGGCCCGGGCCCGCCGGGTGGTGCGCCGGTAGTCGTCCAGCATGTCGCCGACGTGGCCCGGCTCGTACCCCAGGTAGCGGGCGACGGCGGCCAGTTCGCGGCCGTCGGCGGGGAAGGTGTCGCCGGGCCTGCCGCGGACCAGCATGACCGCGTTGCGGACGCGGGTGGCGAGGACCCATGCCTCGTCGAGGATGGCGGCCTCCTCGGCGGGGATCAGCCCTGCGGCGCAGGCCGCGGCGAGGGCGGGCCGGGTACTGGGGGTGCGCAGCCCGGGCTCGGCCCAGCCGTGCCGCATCTGGAGGAGCTGCACCGTCCACTCGACGTCGGAGAGGCCGCCCCGGCCCAGCTTGGTGTGGAGGGTCGGGTCGGCGCCGCGCGGCACCCGCTCGGACTCCATCCGGGCCTTCAGGCGGCGGATCTCCCGGGCTCCGTCCTCGCCGATGCCCTCCGCCGGGTAGCGCAGCGGGTCGACCAGCTCCACGAAGCGCGCTCCCAGTTCGAGGTCGCCCGCGACCGGTTCGGCCCGCAACAGCGCCTGCGCCTCCCACACCTGCGACCAGCGCCGGTAGTACGCCGCGTACGAGGCGAGCGAGCGGACCATCGGGCCGGTCTTGCCCTCGGGCCGCAGGTCGGGGTCGATGACCAGCGGCGGGTCGGCGGTGGGGATCTCCAGCAGGCGGCGGAGTTCGGAGACGACGCGGCCGGCCGCTTTGGCGGCCTCCTGCTCGTCCACGCCCTCGCGCGGCTCGTGGACGAAGAGCACGTCGGCGTCGGAGCCGTACCCCTGCTCGTGGCCGCCGAAGCGGCCCATGCCGATGACGGTGAAGCGGGTCGGCAGCGTGTCGCCCCAGCCGTCGCGGACCACGGCGCGCAGCGTCCCGGCGATGGTGGCGGCGTTGAGGTCGGAGAGGGCCGAGCCGACCCGGTCCACCAGGGCGCCGGGGTCGGCCTCGGCGGGGCTCTCCTCGGTGCCGTACGAGCCGATGAGGTCGCCCGCGGCGGTGCGGAAGAGTTCGCGGCGCCGGACACCGCGGGCGACGGCCACGGCGTTCTCGGCACTGTCGGAGCGGCGGACGGCGGCCAGCACCTCCTGCTCCAACTGGGCCCGGCCGCGCGGCTCCAGGCCGCGTACGTCGCCGAGGAGGGCGACCGCCTCGGGCGCGCGCATCAGCAGGTCGGGGGCGAGCCGCCCGGCCGACAGGACGCGGGCCAGGTTCTCGGCGGCGGCGCCCTCGTCGCGCAGCAGCCGCAGGTACCACGGGGTCTGGCCGAGGGCGTCGGAGACCTTGCGGAAGTTGAGCAGGCCGGCGTCCGGGTCGGCGGAGTCGGCGAACCAGCCGAGCAGCACCGGCAGCAGGGTCCGCTGGATGGCGGCCTTGCGGCTGACGCCGGAGGCGAGGGCCTCCAGGTGGCGCAGGGCGTCGGTGGGGTCGTCGTAGCCGAGGGCGACCAGGCGTTCGCGGGCGGCCTCGGTGGACAGGCGCGCCTCACCCGGGGCGAGCTGGGCGACGGCGTCCAGCAGCGGCCGGTAGAAGAGCTTCTCGTGCAGGCGGCGGACGACCCCGGCGTGGCGGCGCCAGGCCCGGTTGAGGGAGACGACCGGTTCGGTGCGCAGGCCCAGCGAACGGCCGAGCCGCCGCAGGTCCCCCTCGTCCTCGGGGACGAGGTGGGTGCGGCGCAGCCGGTAGAGCTGGATACGGTGCTCCATGGAGCGCAGGAAGCGGTACGCCTCGTCGAGTTGGGCGGCGTCGGTCCGCCCGACGTAACCGCCCGCGGCGAGGGCGGCGAGCGCGTCCAGGGTGGTGCCGGAGCGCAGGGACGGGTCGCTGCGGCCGTGCACGAGCTGGAGGAGCTGGACGGCGAACTCCACGTCGCGCAGCCCGCCCGGGCCCAGCTTCAGCTCCCGGTCGATCTGGTGGGGCGGGATGGTGTCGACGACGCGGCGACGCATCTTCTGCACGTCGGGCACGAAGTTGTCCCGCTCGGCCGCCTGCCACACCAGAGGGGCGAGGGTCTCCACGTACGCGGCACCCAGCTCGGCGTCCCCGGCGACCGGGCGGGCCTTCAGCAGCGCCTGGAACTCCCAGGTCTTGGCCCAGCGCTGGTAGTAGGCGAGGTGGCTGGAGAGGGTGCGCACCAGCGGGCCGTTGCGGCCCTCGGGGCGGAGGTTGGCGTCGACCGGCCAGATGGTGCCCTCGACGGTGGTCTCGGAGCAGATCCGCATCAGGTGGGCGGCGAGCCGGTTGGCGGCCTGGAGGGCGGGGGCCTCGTCGGCGCCCTCGGCGGGGTCGGCCGGTTCGGCGACGAAGATGACGTCGACGTCGGAGACGTAGTTCAGCTCGTGGCCGCCGCACTTGCCCATGGCGACGACGGCGAGGCGGCAGCGGGCGGCGTCGTCGGGCGCCGCGGCCTCGGCGATGCGCAGGGCCGCGCGGAGGGTGGCGGTGGCGAGGTCGGCCAGTTCGGCGGCGGTCTCGGCGATGTCGATGGTGCCGCAGACGTCGCGGGCGGCGATGGAGAGCAGGCTGCGGCGGTAGGCGACGCGCAGCGAGTCCGGGTCGGTGGCGTCGGCGAGGCCGCGGGTGAACTCCTCGACGCCCGGGTGGAGGTCGGCCGACTCGTAGATGGCGAGGGCGCGCCAGTCCTGCGGGTGGCGGGCGAGGTGGTCGCCGAGCGCCTCGGAGGCGCCGAGCACCCCGAGCAGCCGGTCGCGCAGCGGTTTCGCGGTGACCACGGTGGAGAGCAGCCGCTGCCGCTCCTCCTCGGGCTCGGCCTCCGCGAGACGGACCAGGCCGAAGAGGGCGAGGTCGGGGTCGGCGGTGGCGGCGAGCGCGTCGAGCAGGACGGAGTCCTCGGCGACCGGAGTGAGCGCCTCGGAGCGCAGCAGCCCCTCGGCACTGGAGGGGTCGGTGAAACCGTGCCGCAGCAGCCGGGTGAACGTACTGCTCCGTCGTCCCTGCGGGATGGTCATGCGCCCGTCTCCCTGCCTGCCCGCGTGCCGGAAATGTGCTGGTCGGGGCGGGCCCTCGGGGTCGGACACGCCCGGCAGGACCCGAGCCTAGCGCCTCGCCCCCGCGGCGCCGGGGGCCGCCGGGCCAGGTCGCCGCCGAAAGAAAGCCCGGAGCGCCGATGAGTTCCGGGGCGCCACCCGGTCGTAAGGGTGACGGCCCCGCTCCGCCGCACGGTTCGCCCGGGCCGCGCGACGGGACGGGGCGTACCGGGCAGCGGGGGACGAGGAGTGTGGGACCGATGAACACGACGAACACCACGAACGCGCGGCACACGGGAGGCCCGCAAGACGGACCCGCCGACCGGCTCGGCGGGACGGCGGCGGACCGGGACCCCGTGTCGGCCACGCTGGACGCCCGCTACAGCGACCCGTCCGCCGAGGCGGTCCCCTGGCCGGTCGCGGCGGACCTGCTGCGCCGGGCGGAGGTCTTCTGGCTGACGACGGTACGCCCGGACGGCCGCCCGCACGTGACGCCGCTGCTGGCCGTCTGGCAGCGCGGCGCCCTGCACTTCGCCACCGGCGCCGAGGAGCGCAAGGCCCGCAACCTCGCCCGGAACCAGCAGGTCATCCTCACCACCGGCACCAACACCCTGGCCGACGGCTGCGACCTGGTGGTGGAAGGCGAGGCGGCACTGGTCAGCGACACGGAACGGCTGACCTCGCTGGCCGCGGCATGGGCTGAGAAGTACGGCGAGGAGTGGCGGTTCGAGGCGGCCGACGGCGCGTTCCACCACCCCGACGGCGGCAGCGCCCTGGTCTTCGCGGTCGCCCCCCACCGAGCCTTCGGCTTCGGAAAGGGCACACCGTTCAGCCAGACCCGCTGGGAGTTCGGCTGAGGCGAACGGCCTCAAACGCCGACCGGGCTGAAAACAGCCCGGCCGGCGCCTGAACCCAAACTCATCCCGGCGGGCGCCTGAGGCCGAACTCAGCCCCATCCAGCCCGGCCGGCGCTTGAGGCCAAATCAAGCCCGGCCGGCGCTTGAGGCCACCCCGCCCCGCCCAGCAGGGGCGAGGAACACCACCGCGCTTACACGTGACGGCGGGCGCACCAGCGCCCTACCCCGCGGCGACCGCGACGGGCTCCTCGCGGTCCCCGCCCCCCTGCCCGCCCTCGGCAAGATCCACACTGTCGCGAAGCCGGGTCGGCGTGAGGAAGAGCGTGGCGACGACGCCGATCAGCGCGATCCCGGCCGAGATCAGGAAGATGTGCCCGGTCGCCTCCCCGTAGGCGGCCCGCACGACTTCCTGGATCTGCGGAGGCATCGCCGCGATGTTGAGCGTCCCGCTCCCGGAGCCCCCGGCCGCCGGGTCGATACCGAGCCCGCTCAGCCCCGCGGTGATCTTCCCGGAGACCTGGCTGGCGAGGACCGCACCGAGCACCGAGACGCCGACGGTGCCGCCGAGCGACCGGAAGAAGGTGATGGCCCCGCTGGCGGCGCCCAGTTCGGAGAGCGGCACGGTGTTCTGGAGGACCAGCACCAGGTTCTGCATCGACATGCCGACACCGGCGCCGACCGCGAGCATCCCCAGCGAGACCCCGATCAGCGAGGTCTTGTGGTCGATCAGGGAGAGCCCGAGGAAACCGGCGGTCAGCAGTACCACACCGGTGATGATGTACGGCTTGACCTTGCCGGACTTGGAGACCAGCCGCCCGGCCACGGTGGAGGAGATCAGCACGCCCGCCATCATCGGGATGGTGAGCAGCCCCGCCTCGGTCGGCGAGTAGCCGCGCCCGATCTGGAAGTACTGGCCGAGGAAGACGGCCCCGCCGAACATCGCCATGCCCACCGCGAGGGAGGCGACGATGGCGAGCGCGGGGTCGCGGCGGCGCACCACGTGCAGCGGCACGATCGGCTCGGCGACCTTGGCCTCGACCGTGACGGCGGCCCCCAGCAGGAGGACGCTGCCCGCGACCATGGCGAGGGTCTGCCAGGAGACCCAGTCGAAGTTGTTGCCGACGAAGGTGACCCAGAGCAGCAGCAGGGAGACCCCGGCGGCGATCAGCGCGGCGCCCAGGTAGTCGACCTTGGTGTCGGGGCGCTTTATCTCGTCCAGGTGCAGGGTGCGGGCCAGCATCACCAAGGCGATCAGGGTGAAGGGCACCGCGATGAAGAAGCACCAGCGCCAGCCGAGCCAGGAGGTGTCGGTGATGAAGCCGCCGAGCAGCGGCCCGCCGACCGTGGCGACGGCCATGACACCGCCGAGGTAGCCGTTGTACCGGCCGCGCTCCTTGGGACTGATCATCGCGGCGATGATCACCTGGACCAGGACCTGGAGGGCGCCCATGCCGAGGCCCTGGATGACGCGGAAGCCGATGAGCTGACCGGTGTTCTGCGCGAAGCCGCAGGCCAGCGAGGCGACAATGAACAGGCCGATGGCGATCTGGAGCAGCAACTTCTTGCTGAACAGGTCGGCGAGCTTGCCCCAGATGGGCGTCGAGGCCGTGGAGGCCAGCAGCGTCGCGGTGACCACCCAGGTGTACTGCGACTGGGTGCCGTCGAGCGAGCCGATGATCTGCGGCAGGGCGACGGAGACCACGGTGCCGCTGATCATCGCCACGAACAGGACGACCAGCAGACCGCGGAAGGCGCGCATGACGTGCTGGTGGTCCATCGGGGCGGCGGCCTTCGGCGGGGCGGCCGTGTGTGCGCTCACGCGCAACCTCCGGAGGTGATGAGCAGATGAGGTGACTGATTCACCATACATGCACACTGGGCAAGTTTGCTCGCCCTGCAATAATGCCCACTGGGTAATGAGCGAGTAATATCTGCCCCATGGACAGCACCGAGGAGACCCCGGCGGCCACCCCCGACGCACCACTGGGCCTGCGCGAACGCAAGAAGGCCGCCACCCGTCAGGCCGTCCACGAGGCGGCCATGCGGCTCACCCGCGAGCACGGCCTGGACCACGTCACGGTGGAGGCCATCGCCGACGCCGCCGGCATCTCCCGGCGCACGTTCTCCAACTACTTCGCCGGCAAGGAGGACGCCCTCCTCTACGGCAAGGAGCAGTACATCCAGCGCCTCCTCGACGCGGTACGCGACCGCCCCGCCGAGGAGACCAACTGGCAGGCCCTGCGCGCCGCCACCCAGGTACTGCGCGGCCCCCGCCTCGATCCCCCGCGCCGCGAATGGGCCCAGCAGACCCGCCTCGCGATGAGCCACCCCTCCCTCCTCGGCCGCCAGCTCAGCACCCTCGCCACCCTCGAAAGCGACCTGGCCGCCACCCTCACCGCCCGCCACCCCACCGACCCGGTCCGCGCCCGCGTCATGGCCGCCGCCTTCCTCGTGGCCCTCCGCATCGCCATGCAACTCTGGATCGAGGAGAACGAGCAGTCCGAGGACCCGATGGAGCTGATGATGATCACGCTGGACGAGATGGGCGAGAAGTTCGAGTGAGGGCGCGAGAACGGGGTGTGGGGCCCAACAGCGCCCCACACCCCGTTCTCGCCCGGGACTCAGCTCAGCGCGAGGCCGGGGCGGCCTGCTCGATCGCCTCGAAGATGTCGGCGTCGGTCTCCCGCTGCCACTCCGGAAGGTCGGGCCAGTCGGCGACATACCCGGGCTTCGGCTCCTCAAAATGCTTGTACATCTGAGCCGTCCAGCACGTCGCGACGAACCGGCTCTTCTGCTCCCGCGAAAGCCGTGCCGCCTTTCCGCCGCTCACTTCCAGGAACTGCCGCACCTGTGCGAACACGGCTCCGGCGGCCTCCCGCTCCCATTCCGGGGTGTCCTCCCACGGCGTGACGTAACCGGCCTTCGGCTCCCCCGGAAAATGCCGCCGCACCCCCGCGATCCAGCTCTCCCGAAACAGTCGTGCGCCTTCGCTCTGCGACATGCCTACCTCTCTCGTCACGACGTGCTCAGCGCCGCGATCTCCGCTCCCAGTTCGGCCACTCGGCGGTCCCAACTCAGCGGGCCCAACTCGCCATGCAGAGAGCGGAGTCTACGGCCGACGTAACCCGACTCCGTCGCACGAGCCAGGCCGACGGCCTCCCCGCCGTACGCCACCACCTGCTCGGTGTCACCGCGCCGCACGCCGATCACCGCGAGATCGGTGAGCACCGCCCCCCGCCTCCGGTACGAGTGCCCGGCCGACAAGGCGGTCTGCTTCAATGCTCCCGTCAGCGTCTCCTCAGCAAGATCGAAGCGACCGAGCTGGACGTAGCGCGCCCCCCGCTCCTCCGCGAGCCGCGCACCGTCGAACCGAAGCCAGCCACCATTGGCGCTGTCGCCGCCCAGCTCACGCACGGTCTCCGCCTGATCCATCGCTCGCTCGCAGGCCCCCAGATCTCCGAGCCCCGCATACGCCTCGGCTTGCACCGACGCGACCCACTGCCGGGTCGACAAGGCGCTGTCTCCCCGGCGTGCCAGCCGCGCGGCCACCCCGAGCAACTCCGCTGCCTGCCGGTGCCGTCGTTCCGACATTTCCACGTAGGCATGGCGCACGAGGGCGCAGGCCCACAGGTCGTAGGCTCCGGCATCCCTTCCGACGGAAGCGGCGAGGGCGTAGGAGGACGTCGCCTCGGAGTAGAGATTGCTGTCGAAGGCCACCTCACCGGCCAATTGGAAGAGGTCGGCCGCAGCGCTCATCAGGGGGCGAGTAGGGCCTCGGCCGCTCGCAAGGGCCTCGTTCAGCGTCGTCAACTGGTCACGAATGACGGGGTGGACGGCTCTCTTGGAGCGGGCCAGTTGGTAGACCTGCCAGAGATGGCCGTTCATGCGGTCGAAGTCAGCCGGACCGCCTAGGCCGGCCCCCTCCTTGAGGGCCTCGGCCTCGTCGACAGGCAGAGCCGCCAACGCACCGCTGACGCTCAGCACGCGGAGAAAGGCGCGACGCATCATCTCGTCGGGGTCTCCCGGAGTCGGGGATTCCTCGGCCTGGCACCGAGCGGTCTCCTGGACCATAGCGGCAGACGTCGCCAAGAGGCAGTCCAACTCGTCCAGGCTGAGTTCGAGGGCGTTCGCGAGCCTCCTCCGCTGCGGTGGCTGAGGAGAGATCCTGCCACTTTCCCAACGGCCCACCGTCGTACGGTCCACGCCGAGTAAGTGGGCCAACTTCTCCTGGCTGTAGCCCATGGCCCTACGTCGCTTCGCCAGTCCCATGCGGCCACCCTTCCCCCGAATCCGACGTTCTCGAGCGGCGTGCACCGATCTGCGTCAAGAGTGCCGCAGGAGTGCCGTGGTGGTCTCGTACTCCGCGCGATTTCCTGATCACTCAGCGGAAGAGATCCAGGAACGTGAAGGGACTGGCCATGACCGCGAGGAAGCGGATGCCGACGCTCACGGAGGGCGAAGGCGGGAACCTACGGAGGGTCAGCCCGGACGCCGAACGGCGGACGGTAATGACGCTCAGGGTGTCTTCGGACTCCGGGCGGACATGGGGACCGGTGACGCTGGTGCAGGTCGAACAGAAAGCGAATGCTCCGGTCGTCGTCAGCGCCTTCCCGCCGTGCGCGTGCCGTCGGTGCACGGCGCACGACGGACGGGCCTCGGCCGACTCCCCCGGGCAGGCGTCGTGACGAGGTGCCCGCACTGGCGGCGTGTGCCGTCGGACTTGGCCCGAGAGGCGCGGGTGAGGTCCGCGTCAGGATGTGTCGACGCTGCCGTACGGTGCCAACTCGCCGCCTCGCACGAGGGCCGGGAGCACTACGGCTTCCTCGACGAGGCGGATCGCGGTGCCGCCCTGTGGCTGCGCTGGAGCGGAGCGGATCAGGTCGCCCTGATCGCCCGCCCCGACTGCCCCGACACCGGCCCGCTTCCCTGCGGGGACGCCTGCTGCCTGTTCGCAGGGCACCCCGGCCGCCACACCTGGGAAGACGCCCACCGGGCGGAGCCGCCCGCGCACCACTGAGGCCCGTGCTCGACAAGCACGGGCCTCAGTGTCGTCCGGGAACAGGGCTGGCGCGCTTCTACAGCACCGGCAGCAGGTTCTTCAGCTCGAAGGCGGTCACCTCTGACCGGTACTCCTCCCACTCCTGCTTCTTGTTGCGGAGGAAGAAGTCGTAGACGTGCTCGCCGAGGGTCTCGGCGACCAGTTCGCTGCGTTCCATGAGGGAGATGGCCTCGCCGAGGTTCTGGGGGAGGGGTTCGATGCCCATGGCGCGGCGTTCGGCGTCGGAGAGGGCCCAGACGTCGTCGTCGGCGCCCGGGGGGAGTTCGTAGCCCTCTTCGATGCCCTTGAGGCCCGCGGCCAGGAGGACGGCGTAGGAGAGGTACGGGTTGGCGCCGGAGTCCAGGGAGCGGACCTCGACGCGGGCCGAGCCGGTCTTGCCGGGCTTGTACATCGGGACGCGGATCAGGGCCGAGCGGTTGTTGTGGCCCCAGCAGATGTACGAGGGGGCCTCGCCGCCGGCGCCGGCCGAGCGGGCCGAGCCGCCCCAGATGCGCTTGTAGCTGTTGACCCACTGGTTGGTGACGGCGGAGATCTCGGCGGCGTGGCGGAGCAGGCCCGCGATGAAGGAGCGGCCGACCTTGGAGAGCTGGTACTCGGCGCCCGACTCGTAGAAGGCGTTGCGGTCTCCCTCGAAGAGGGAGAGGTGGGTGTGCATGCCCGAACCCGGGTACTCCGAGAAGGGCTTGGGCATGAAGGACGCCTGCACGCCCTGCTCCAGCGCGACCTGCTTCATGACCAGGCGGAAGGTCATGATGTTGTCGGCGGTGGAGAGCGCGTCGGCGTAGCGGAGGTCGATCTCCTGCTGGCCGGGGGCGCCCTCGTGGTGGCTGAACTCGACGGAGATGCCCATCGATTCGAGCATGGTGATCGCCTGGCGGCGGAAGTCCATGCCGACGTTCTGCGGGGTGTGGTCGAAGTAGCCGGAACTGTCGGCGGGGACCGGGCGGGAGCCGTCCACCGGCTTGTTCTTCAGCAGGAAGAACTCGATCTCCGGGTGGGTGTAGAAGGTGAAGCCCAGGTCGGAGGTCTTGGCCAGGGCGCGCTTGAGGACGTAGCGCGGGTCGGCGAAGGACGGCGAGCCGTCGGGCATCAGGATGTCGCAGAACATGCGGGCGGTGCCGGGGGCCTCCGCGCGCCACGGCAGGACCTGGAAGGTGGCCGGGTCGGGCTTGGCGATCATGTCGGACTCGTAGACGCGCGCGAAGCCCTCGATGGCGGAGCCGTCGAAGCCGATGCCCTCGTCGAACGCCTGCTCCAGTTCGGCCGGGGCCACGGCGACCGATTTGAGGAAGCCGAGGACGTCGGTGAACCACAGGCGCACGAACCGGATGTCGCGCTCCTCCAGCGTACGAAGCACGAACTCCTGCTGCTTGTCCATAGCTACATCCTTGCAGTTCAGACGGTCTGCGCGCCACCGCCCAGAGTGTGGGTGCCCCACCAGTATCACGGCCAGGGGTTTCGGCCAGATTACGGGCAGCGGTATGGCCCTGGACACCCCGCTCCCCATTACGATCAGCGGGCCCGCCCGCCCCAAGACTGCGCAAAGGACACACCATGGGTTCGACCAGGAACACCCCCGGGTCCGCGGAGGACCGCCGTGCTCGTATCCAGCGCATGCGCGCGAGCGAGCAGGCGCGCGACCGCCGCAACCGCCTGCTCACCATAGGCGTCAGCACACTCGTCGTGGTCGGGCTGATAGGCGGCGGCGGATACCTCTACCTCCAGAAGGCCGACGAGAAGGAGCAGGCGCAGGCCGCGGAGCAGGAGCAGGCCGAGAAGCCGGTCAAGGGCGAGAAGTCGTGGAAGGCCGAGGAGCTGGGCCGCGACCACGTCTCCACCCCGGTCTCCTACCCGATGACCCCGCCGGTGGGCGGCGACCACAACCAGGTCTGGATGAACTGCGACGGCGACGTCTACGAGAAGGCGATACCGGAGGTCAACGCCGTCCACTCGCTGGAGCACGGTGCCGTCTGGGTGACCCACAACGGCGACGCCGACCCGGCCGACGTCGACAAGCTCGCCGAGCGCGTCAAGTCCACGCCGTACTCGCTGATGAGCCCGGTCGAGAAGCAGAAGGGCGCGCTGATGCTGAGCGCCTGGGGCAAGCAGGTCACCGTGGACGGCGCCGACGACCCGCGCGTCGCGCAGTTCTTCACCAAGTACGTGCAGGGCCCGCAGACGCCCGAGCCGGGCGCCGCCTGCACCGGGGGCCTCTCCTCGTGAGGACCCGTACGGCGCTCGCGGCGGGGGCGGCGGCGGTGCTGATCGCCCTCGGTTCGGTGGTCACCGTGGCCGCCGCCGGGGGCCGGGAGTCCGCCGCCGCGCCCGCCGTCCCGGCGGCGGACTCGGCGGACGCCGGGTTCGCACGGGACATGGCCGTCCACCACCAGCAGGCGGTGGAGATGTCGTTCCTCGTCCGGGACAGCACGGACGACGAGGAGATCCGCACCCTCGCCTACGACATCGCCAACACCCAGGCCAACCAGCGCGGCATGATGCTGGGCTGGCTCGACCTGTGGGGGCTGCCGAAGGTCTCATCGGACGGGCCGATGGCCTGGATGGGGATGCGCTCGGAGCCGGGGAAGGACGGCGCGCTGATGCCGGGGATGGCGACCAAGGCCGAGCTGGACCGGCTGCGCAAGACCGAGGGTGAGGCCGCCGAGATCCTCTACCTGCGGCTGATGACCGCCCACCACAAGGGCGGCATCCACATGGCCGAGGGGTGCGTCAGCGCCTGCGAGGTCGAGGCCGAGCACCGGCTGGCCAAGGGCATGGTGGAGGCCCAGCAGTCGGAGATCGACCTGATGGCGGAGCTGCTGCGGAAGCGAGGGGTACGGGAGTAGCCCGCGCCCGGCCGCCCCGGCCCTGCCCGGCGGGGGCGGGCAGGGCCGGGGCGGGTTCCCGCCCGCATACCCGGGAGGGGTAGGCTGCCGCCCATGAGGACGCGGATGACGGCCGAGCGGGCGGGACGCCTGCTGCTGCTCGCCGCCCTGCTCCTCGGCGTCCTCACCATGCACAGCCTCGGCCACCCGACGGGGGACCACAGCGGAACGCACACCGCCGGCCCGCTCACAGCGGCGGCCGCGGCCGGCCCGGCGCCCGGCGGCGGGGCCGCACCGCTCGCGCAGCCCGCCGCGCGAATCGTACAAGCTGTACAGGCGGGGACGACCCCGCCTCAGGCCGAGGCGGGTCACCCGGCCCCCGGCGCACACGAGCCCCGGCCCGCCGCCGCTCTGGACGCCCACTCCCCCGCCGCCGGAGCCGGGACCGGTGCCGCCGACGAGCCCGCCCCGCTGCCCGGCACGGACCCCCTCTCCGTCTGCCTGGCCGTGCTCGCCGCGCTCACCCTGGGTCTGCTGCTGCGCGCGGGGGGCCTGCTGCCGCGCGGCACCGCCCTGGGCGCCGCCCTGCGCGTGCTGCTCACCGGCCGCCGGGGCCCCCAGTGGCCCATAGCGCCGCCCACCCGCCTCACCCTCGCCCGTCTGTCGGTCCTGCGGATCTAGGCCGCCGGAACCCCCGCCTTCCGCCACGCGGGAGGCGCGTCTCCGCACGCCTTGCCCCACGCACCTCCACCGACGACGAAGGTGACTCCCCCATGCGTACACCCACGCGCCGCTCCCTCCTCGGCGCCGGACTCGGCCTGGCCGGGACCGGCCTGCTGGCTGCCTGCTCCTCCGGGCGCACCAGCTCCGACCACGGCTCCGGGTCCACGACCGGCGCCGCCGACTGGACCGATCCGACGGGCCGTGAGGTCGCGGCCGCCGAGAAGGCCCGGGCCGGTGGCGGCCGGGTCCGCGAGGTCCGGCTGACGGCCACCGAGACCCGGCTCGACCTCGGCCGCACCACCGTCCCCACCTGGGCCTACGGCGACCGGCTGCCCGGCCGCCAGGTGCGGGTCACCGCCGGGGACACCCTGGCGCTCACCCTCGCCAACCACCTGCCCGAACCGACCTCCCTGCACTGGCACGGGCTGGCCCTGCGCAACGACATGGACGGCGTCCCGGGGCTGACCCAGCAGGACGTGCGCCCCGGCGCCGACTTCACGTACCGCTTCAAGGTGCCGCACCCGGGCACGTACTGGTTCCACCCGCACAGCGGGACGCAGCAGGACCGGGGCCTGTACGCGCCGCTGGTCGTCGAGGACCCGAGGGAGCCGCTCGCCTACGACCACGAGTGGGTCGTCGTGGTGGACGACTGGGTCGACGGGGTGGACGGCTCCACGCCCGACGGTGTCCTAGCCGAGCTGAGCCGGGGCATGGCGCCCGGCATGGACCATGGCTCGGGGAGCGGGGACGGCGGCGGTGACGAGGGCGGCCACAGCGGGCACGGCGTGTCGGCGCAGGGGGCGCGGAAGGAGGAGCCGCCCGGGCCCTCGCGGATGATGACGGGCGCCCGCAGCGAACTGCTGGGCGGCGACGCCGGGGACGTGAAGTACCCGTACCACCTGGTCAACGGGCGGCCCGCCGAGGACCCCGAGGTGTTCCGGGCGCGGCCGGGCGACCGGATCCGGGTGCGGCTGGTGAACGCCGGCGGGGACACCGCGTACCGGGTGGCGCTGGGCGGGCACCGGATGACGGTGACGCACACCGACGGGTTCCCGGTGGAGCACGCCGAGACGGAGGCGCTGCTGCTCGGAATGGGCGAGCGGTACGACGTGCTGGTGACGGCGGGCGACGGGGTCTTCCCGCTGACCGCGCTGGCCGAGGGGAAGGACGCGACCGCCCGGGCCCTGCTGCGGACCGGCGGCGGAGCGGCGCCGAAGGCCGGGGCACGCCCGAAGGAGCTGGAGGGGAAGGTGGTGACGGCCGACCGGCTGACCGCGGACGAGTCGGCGGCGCTGCCCGCCCGTGCCCCTGACCGGACGGTGCGCTTCCAGCTGACCGGGGGGATGGCCAGGTACGACTGGGCGTTCAACGGCCGCCCGTACAAGTCCACCGAGCGGTACCCGGTGCGGGCCGGTGAGCGGGTGCGGCTGGTCTTCAGCAACGCGACCGACATGTGGCACCCGCTCCACCTGCACGGACACACCTTCGCGCTCTCCTCGGCGAAGGGCGCGCCGCGCAAGGACACCGCGGTGATCCTGCCGCACCGCACCCTGACCGCCGACTTCGACGCGGACAACCCGGGGCTGTGGATGCTCCACTGCCACAACGTGTACCACGCCGAGGCCGGGATGATGACGGTCCTCGGCTACCGCGTCTGACCTGCGCGGACCGCACGCGGCGGCCCCCCGCGCCCGCCAGGGCCCGGGGAGCCGCCGCGCTCTCGCGACATCGTGTCGTTGTGACGATTACACTGGCGGACGTGCATCGACTACGACTCGCCCTGAACCAGATCGACGCCACCGTCGGCGACCTCCACGGCAACGCCGACGCCGTCGTCCACCGGACCCGCGAGGCGGCCGAGCGGGGCGCGCACCTCGTGGCCTTCCCCGAGATGGTCCTCACCGGCTATCCGGTCGAGGACCTCGCGCTGCGCTCGTCGTTCGTCGAAGCCTCCCGGTCGGCACTGGTCGCGCTCGCCGCGCGCCTCGCCGACGAGGGCCTCGGCGACCTGCCCGTCGTCGTCGGCTACCTCGACCGCTCCAGTACCGCCCAGCCCCGCTACGGCCAGCCCGCGGGCGCCCCGCAGAACGCGGCGGCGGTGCTGCACCGGGGCGAGGTCGCCCTCTCCTTCGCCAAGCACCACCTGCCGAACTACGGCGTCTTCGACGAATTCCGCTACTTCGTGGCCGGCGACACCATGCCGGTGGTCCGGGTGCGCGGCGTCGACGTCGCCCTCGCCATCTGCGAGGACCTGTGGCAGGAGGGCGGCCGGGTCCCGGCGGCCCGGGCGGCCGGCGCGGGGCTGCTGCTCTCCGTCAACGCCTCACCGTACGAGCGGGAGAAGGACGACACCCGTCTGGAGCTGGTGCGCAAGCGCGCCCAGGAGGCCGGCTGCGCCACCGCCTACGTGGCGATGACCGGCGGCCAGGACGAGCTGGTCTTCGACGGCGACACGATCGTGGTGGACGCCTCCGGCGCGGTGGTGGCCCGTGCCCCGCAGTTCGTGGAGACCCAGCTCCTGCTCGACCTGGACCTCCCGGCCGCCGCGGCCGACGCGCCGGCCGGCGTGGTCGACGACGGGCTGCGCATCGACCGCGTGGTCCTCTCCGAGGAGCCGGTGGCCGACCCGGGCCCGGTGGAGTACCCGGGGACGACCGTCCCGCCGCTCGACGACGACGAGGAGGTCTACCGCGCTCTCGTCACCGGCCTGCGCGCCTACGTGCGCAAGAACGGCTTCCGTTCCGTGCTGATCGGGCTCTCCGGCGGCATCGACTCGGCGCTCACCGCGGCCCTCGCCGTCGACGCGATCGGCGCCGAGCACGTGTACGGCGTCTCGATGCCCTCGAAGTACTCCTCGGAGCACTCCAAGGACGACGCCGCCGAGCTGGCGCAACGCACCGGGCTGCACTACCGGACCGTCTCGATCGCGCCGATGTTCGACGCCTACATGGACGGGCTGGAGCTGACCGGCCTGGCCGAGGAGAACCTCCAGTCGCGGCTGCGCGGCACCACGCTGATGGCCATCTCCAACCAGGAGGGCCAGATCGTCCTGGCCCCGGGCAACAAGTCGGAGCTGGCCGTCGGCTACTCGACGCTGTACGGCGACTCGGTCGGCGCCTACGGGCCGATCAAGGACGTCTACAAGTCGACCGTCTTCCGGCTGGCCCGCTGGCGCAACCGGGTGGCGGCCGACCGCGGCGAGACCCCGCCGATCCCGGAGAACTCCGTCACCAAGCCGCCCAGCGCCGAACTGCGACCGGGCCAGGTCGACACCGACTCGCTGCCCGACTACGACGTGCTCGACGCGATCCTCGCCCGGTACGTCGACCGGGACCAGGGGCGCGACGAGATCCTGGCGGCCGGGTTCGACGCCGACACCGTCACCCGGGTGCTCAAGCTGGTCGACAACGCCGAGTACAAGCGGCGGCAGTACCCGCCGGGCACCAAGATCTCGGCGAAGGGCTTCGGCAAGGACCGGCGCCTGCCGATCACCAGCCGCTGGCGCGAGTCGGGCTGAGGACGGCACACCGCCGCGCGGGCCCGGGCAGGACATGGCCGAGGGGCTGCCGGGAGATCACGTCTCCCGGCAGCCCCTAGGAGAAGCTGACCCGCGCTGCTATCGGCAGATGGTCGCTGGCGGTGCGCGGCAGGGTCCAGGAGGAGACGGGCTCGACACCCTGGACCATGATCTGGTCGATCCGCGCCATCGGGAAGGAGGCCGGCCAGCTGAAGCCGAAGCCGTTCCCGGCGGCGCCCTGGGTGGAGCGCATCTGCGAGGTCACCGGGGAGAGCGCCCGGTCGTTCATGGTGCCGTTGAGGTCGCCGAGGAGGACCACCCGGTCCAGCTTCTCGGCGCGGATGGCGAGGCCGAGCGCCTCGGCGCTGTTGTCGCGCTGCCCGGCGGTGAAGCCGGCGTCGACCTTGACCCGTACCGAGGGCAGGTGGGCGACGTAGACGGCGAGGGGGCCCGAGGGGGTGTCGACGGTGGAGCGCAGGGCGCGGGTCCAGCCGAGCTTGATGTCGACCGGGGCGGTGCCGCTCAGCGGGTACTTGCTCCACAGGCCCACGGTGCCCTCGACGGCGTGGTGCGGGTAGGCGGTGGCGAGCGCCTCGCGGTAAGCGGGGACCGCGTCGGGGCTCAGCTCCTCCAGGGCGACCACGTCGGCGCCGGAGGCGGCCACGTCGCGGGCGGTGGCGGCCGGGTCCGGATTGTCGGCGTTGACGTTGTGGGTGGCGACGGTGAGGTCGCCGCCGGTGGCGGACTTGTCGGTGACCAGGCCGCCGAAGAGGTTGAACCAGACCACCGACGGGAGCAGCAGCGCGATCAGCGCGGTGGCCGAGCGGCGCACCAGCCCCGCCACCAGCAGCACCGGCAGGGCGAGGCCGAGCCACGGCAGGAAGGTCTCGCCGAGGCTGCCGAGGCTGCCGACCGAGTTGGGGATGCGCGCGTGGCCGACCATGACCAGCGCGAGGAGGACGGCGATCGCGGCGAGGACGAGCCCGCGCCGCCAGGGCCCCGCATGGTGTCTGAGACGGCGGGCGAAGGAGCGGAGGCGGGGCTCGGGGCGCCCGTGCTCCCTGCCGTCGCTGTCCGGGTCCGTCCTGTACGCCTGCGCCATACCTTCGTCGCCTCGCTGCCTGTTCCACACCGTCTCGGACCCCGACCTTAGGGGATGAGCGGTGCCCTTCCGTGCCGTCCACGACGGCGGTTTCCTCTCCGCACGACGGACGGCACCCGCCGCGTAGTTCCGGCCGTCGGCGGGTCGGGGGCGGCTGTGACAGAACGGGCACAGTTACCGCCGGTAGTGGCAAGCGCGCCGCGCACTGTCTGTCACGTCACGTCCCCCGCCCGGCCTCCACGTCTTCCCGTCCGCCCTGATCGGGTGCCACCATGGAGGAGAGTCCGGGGACGCCGTCAGGGCGCCTCGAGATGACAGAAGGAGCCGTTGCGATGACGCAGCTTCCGGCTGCCCCCACGCAGTCCACCGCCGACCCCAAGGCGCTCTACGGCGGGACCTCCACCCGCCGGGTCACCGTCCACGACATCGCCCGCGCGAAGGACCGCGGCGAGAAGTGGCCCATGCTCACCGCCTACGACGCGATGACCGCGTCGGTCTTCGACGAGGCGGGCATCCCCGTCCTGCTGGTCGGCGACTCGATGGGCAACTGCCACCTCGGGTACGACACCACGGTGCCGGTCACCCTCGACGAGATGGCCTTCCTCTCCGCGGCCGTGGTGCGCGGCACCAAGCGCGCCATGATCGTCGCCGACCTGACCTTCGGGTCGTACCAGGAGGGCCCCGTGCAGGCCCTGCGCTCCGCGACCCGGCTGGTCAAGGAGGCGGGTGTGAGCGCGGTGAAGCTGGAGGGCGGCGAGCGCTCGTACGAGCAGATCCGGATGCTGGTGGAGGCCGGCATCCCGGTGATGGCCCACATCGGCCTCACCCCGCAGTCCGTCAACGCCATGGGCTACCGGGTGCAGGGGCGCGGCGAGGAGGCCGCGCAGCAGCTGCTCCGGGACGCCAAGGCGGTGCAGGACGCGGGCGCGTTCGCGGTGGTGCTGGAGGCGGTTCCGGCCGAGCTGGCCGCCGAGGTGACCGGCACGCTCCAGATCCCGACGGTCGGCATCGGCGCGGGCGCCGGGACCGACGCGCAGGTGCTGGTGTGGACCGACGCCTTCGGGCTCACCCCCGGCAAGGCGCCCCGGTTCAGCAAGAAGTACACCGACCTGCGCGCGGTGATGACGGCGGCCACCAAGGAGTTCGCCGACGAGGTCGTGGGCGGTGCCTTCCCGGCGGAGGAGCACACCTTCCACTGATCCGGTACCTCCGCCCGGCCCCGGTGTCCCTCCGCCGGTGCCGGGCGGTTCCGGTGCCGCCGCCGGGCGGGCCCCGCCCACGCGCCCGCCCGGCCCGCGGCCCCGGCGGCAGCCCGACCCCTCCCCCGGTGTCGGGCTGCCGTCGTTTCGCGCGGCGCGGCCCGGCCCGTACGGTGGGGCGCCCGGGCGCCCCCCGTGTCCGGGCAGCCGAGAAGGAGTGCCGCGTGCCGACGTCCTTTCCCGCCCCCGTCCGCTCCGCCGACCGGCGCGTCAGCCCGGTCTTCCTCGCGATCACGGCCGTGACGGCGGTCGCGGGGTGGGGCGTGTGGGCGGGTGTCCCGGCGGTGGGGCTCGCCGTCTTCCTCTTCGTGACCGGCGCCTGGGTCGTCTCGCTCTGCCTGCACGAGTACGCGCACGCCCGCACGGCGCTGCACAGCGGCGACATCTCGGTCGGCGCCAAGGGCTACCTCACGCTGAACCCGCTGAAGTACACGCACGCCCTGCTCAGCATCGTGCTGCCGGTGCTCTTCGTCATCCTCGGCGGCATCGGGCTGCCCGGCGGGGCGGTCTTCATCGAGCGGGGCCGCATCCGGGGCCGGTGGCGGCACTCGCTGATCTCGGCGGCGGGCCCGCTGACCAACGTGGTCTTCGCGGTGGTCTGCGCGGCGCCGTTCTGGCTGGGCGCGCTGGACGGGGTGCCGCCCTACTTCCGGTACGCGCTCGGCTTCCTGGCGCTGCTCCAGGTGACGGCGGCGATCCTGAACTTCCTGCCGGTGCCGGGGCTGGACGGGTACGGCGTGCTGGAGCCGTGGCTGTCGCCGAAGGTGCGCCGCCAGGTCGAGCCGTTCGCGCCGTACGGCCTGCTCGCCGTCTTCGCGCTGCTGTGGATCCCGGAGGTCAACCGGGCCTTCTTCGGCCTGGTGGACACGATCCTCGGGGCGCTCGGGGTGAGCGAGTGGGAGACGTACTGGGGGCGGCGGCTCTACCGGTTCTGGCTGGGCACGGCCGAGGTGCCGGGCGGCTGAGCGGGGTCAGAGGCTCGCGGCCCGCTGCTGCCGCTGGGCCTTGGCACGGCGCAGGTAGAACCAGGCCATGTTGGAGGAGAGCCCGGCCATCAGCACCCAGACGATGCCGATCCAGTGGCCCTGGACGAAGGAGACGACGGCGGCCACGACGGTGAGGGCGCAGACGGCGAGGGCGTACAGGGCGAGGCGGGGCATGGGGGCGGCTCCTGTCGGACGAGCGTGGTTCGGGCGCCCGACCAGTGTCCCCCATGCCCTCTGTGCCCCGTTCGCCGGACCCGCCGGGCGGGGCGCGCCGGTCAGATGTCGGTGACGCGGACCCCGGCGTGCGCCTTGTAGCGGCGGTTGACCGAGATGAGGTTGGCGACGAGCGACTCGACCTGGTGGGCGTTGCGCAGGCGGCCGGCGAAGACGCCGCGCATGCCGGGGACGCGCCCGGCGAGGGCCTGGACGAGGTCGGTGTCGGCGCGGGACTCGCCGAGGACCATCACGTCGGTGTCGATGGAGGCGACGGCCGGGTCCTGGAGGAGGACGGCCGAGAGGTGGTGGAAGGCGGCGGTGACCCGCGACTCGGGGAGCAGGGCCGCGGCCTGCTCGGCGGCGCTGCCCTCCTCGGGGGTGAGGGCGTAGGCGCCCTTCTTGTCGAAGCCGAGCGGGTTGACGCAGTCGACGACGAGCTTGCCCGCCAACTCCTCGCGCAGTCCTTCGAGGGTCTTGGCGTGGCCGTCCCACGGCACGGCGACGATGACGATGTCGCTGCGGCGGGCGCACTCGGCGTTGTCTGCGCCCTCGACGCCGTGGCCGAGTTCGGCGGCGGCGGACCGGGCGCGCTCGGCGGCGCGGGAGCCGATGATCACCCGCTGGCCGGCCTGGGCGAGGCGGTAGGCGAGGCCGCGGCCCTGGTCGCCGGTGCCGCCGAGGACGCCGACGACGAGCGAGGAGACGTCCGGGAGGTCCCAGGGGTCCTTGGCGGGGGCCTTCTTGGGGGCGTCGCCCGAGGAGTCGTGAGTTGTCATGGGAGCGACCCTACTTGCTGGTAGGAGGGGGACGGCGGTACGCCCCGGACCTGGCGTCCGGGGCCGCCCGGTGGCTCGGTCAGGCGGCCGCCGGGCCCTTGCCGCCGCCGTCCCCGTCGTCGTCGCCCCGGTCGCGCCAGCGGGTGTCGTTCTCCCAGCTCTGGTTGCGCTCGGCGGCGGTGCTCATGGCGTTCTCCGCCTCCTGCCGGGTGGGGTAGGGGCCGAGGCGGTTCTTGGCCGGGCACTGCGGGCCCTCCTCGACCGTGCCGTGTTCGAGGCAGTAGTACCACTCGCCGGGCCTGCCTGCCGCGCGCTTCCTGAACAGTGCCATGGGGGGCTCCCTCACTCCGCCGCTGCTGTACGGCTTCCGTGAGGGCCATGTTGCCCGAGTCGGGCTGGCTACACTCGTCGGCATGTCTGGCCAGTCGACGCTCGTACCAGGGGAGCTCTCTCCCATCCGCACCGTGCCCGGGAACATCCGGCGCCCCGAGTACGTGGGCAGGCCCGCGCCCACGCCGTACACGGGGCCCGAACGGCAGAGTCCCGAGACGATCGAGGCGATGCGGGCGGCGGGCCGGATCGCGGCCCGGGCCATGGCGGCCGCGGCCGAGGCCATCGCGCCGGGGGTGACCACCGACGAGCTGGACCGGATCGCCCACGCCTACATGGTCGACCACGGCGCCTACCCGTCGACGCTGGGTTACCGGGGCTTCCCCAAGTCGCTCTGCACCTCGGTCAACGAGGTCATCTGCCACGGCATCCCCGACTCCACGGTGCTGCGGGACGGCGACATCATCAACCTGGACGTGACCGCGTACATCGGCGGCGTGCACGGCGACACCAACGCGACGTACCTGGTCGGCGAGGTCGACGAGGAGTCGCGGCTGCTGGTGGAGCGGACCCGGGAGTCGCTGAACCGCGCGATCAAGGCGGTCCGCCCGGGCCGCCAGATCAACGTCATCGGCCGCGTCATCGAGTCGTACGCCAAGCGGTTCGGCTACGGGGTGGTGCGGGACTTCACCGGGCACGGGATCAACACCTCGTTCCACTCCGGCCTGATCATCCCGCACTACGACTCCCCCAACGCGACCACGGTGATCGAGCCGGGGATGACCTTCACCATCGAGCCGATGCTCACCCTCGGGACGCACACCTACGACATGTGGGACGACGGCTGGACCGTGGTGACCAAGGACCGGAAGCGGACGGCTCAGTTCGAGCACACCCTGGTGGTCACGGACTCCGGCGCGGAGGTGCTGACGCTGCCCTGAGCGGGCGGCGCGGACACGGCGCGGTGAGGGGCGGTTCCGGCGAGGCCGGGCCGCCCCTTCTGCGTGCCCGGGCAGCGGGGCGGCTCCCGTTCCCCTCGGATCTCCTCGGAAAGGTTTTGCCGACCCATTGTCGGGAACTTTACCGACGAGCAGTCGGCAAGCTGTTGACTTAGGTAAGCCTAAGTTGAATGATGGGGCGCAGCTTCCACCCCCTCACCACGCCTCGGAGGTCCGCCGTGGACACCCCGCCCGTCCCCTTCTCGACGCTCATCCGCACCGCCTCGCACGAGCAGCACACCGAGGCGGAGACCAGCACGTTCATGAGCGACATGCTCGGCGGCAGGCTCGGCGTGGAGGCGTACGCCCGCTACACCGAGCAGCTCTGGTTCGTGTACCGCGCCCTGGAGGACGGCAGCGCCGCCCTGGCCGACGACCCGGTGGCGGGTCCCTTCATCAAGCCCGAACTGGCGCGCGCCGCCGAGCTGGAGCGCGACCTGGTCCACCTGCGCGGCGAGGGCTGGCAGGAGCGCGCGACGGCCCTCCCGGCGACGCGCGCCTACGCCGAACGCGTGGCGGAGTGCGTGCGCACCTGGCCGGGCGGCTTCGTCGCCCACCACTACACGCGGTACCTCGGCGACCTCTCCGGCGGCCAGATCATCCGCGGCACCGCCGAGAAGACCTGGGGTTTCGCCCGCAAGGGCGACGGCGTGCGGTTCTACGTCTTCGAGGAGATAAGCAACCCGGCCGCCTTCAAGCGCGGCTACCGCGAACTGCTCGACGCCCTGCCCGTCGACGACCTGGAGAAGCAGCGCGTGGTCGACGAGTGCAAGCGTGCCTTCGCGCTCAACACGGCCGTCTTCCGCGAGCTCGGCCAGGAGTTCCCGCTCAGCGCCGCCTGACCGGCGCCCACGATCCGCCTCGGGCCCGCTCCACCCTCCCAGGGGAGCGGGCCCGAAGGCGTGCGGCGAGTACCCGGCGGTGGCGGGCTCAGGGCCGTACGGTGCCGGCCATCTCGACCCGGCCGCCGACCTCCACCGTGCCGTCGCGCTGGGGGGCCGTCAGGAGCTGGGAGCCGCGTCCCTGGCTGATGTTGAGGGCGCGGCCGAGCCGGGCGGTGAGGAGCAGGGCGGCGGCGCCGGTGGCCTCGTCCTCGTCCACGCCGTCGCCCCGGCCGGGGAAAGCGCGGGCGCGGACCCGCCCCGCCGCCTCCTCGCTCCACGCCCAGGCGTAGACCCACTCCCCCGGCGACGGCACCAGGAGCTTGTCGACCTCGTCCGGGTCCGCACAGGCCCGCAGGGTGCGCGGCGGGGCCCACTCGGGCCGCGCCTCGATCCAGGTGAACTCGCCGTCCTGGCGCGCCGCCACCACCCCGGCCCCGGTGACGAGTTCCGGTACGTCCAGCAGCCAGGCGGCACCGACGCAGGGGTGCCCGGCGAAGGGCAGGCGGAGGCTGGGCGTCCAGATGTCGACGAGGCCGCGCTCGGGATCGTCCACGAACACCGTCTCGCTGTAGCCCAGCCGGGCAGCCAGCGCGCGCCGGGCCTCGTCCCCCTGGAACCGGGAGCCGTCCCGGACCACACCGAGCCGGTTCCCGTGGCGGCCGTCGGGTCCGCAGAAGACCCTCAGTACGTCGATATGCGTCACCCCGGCATTGAAACACCGCCACCCCCTGACCAGCGCCGCGCCCCGGGGGGCGCACAGAGGGCCGCGCCGCCGGCGGGCGACGCGGCCCGGGGTACGGGGGGCGCGTGAAGCTCCGTCACCGGAGCCCTCGCGCGCCCTTGGACCCCCGCCTCACCGCTCAGGCCACCTTCCGGCCCGGCCGGCGTTCGAGGCCGTCGGTGACCGGTGCCTGCGCCGAGGTCAGCCGGCCGCGTCCCCGGCGGCGTCGCGGCGCCGAGCCGCGACCACCACGCCGGCGCCGGCGGCGACCACCAGGGCAGCCGCCCCGGCGAGGGCCCCCGCGGGCACCTCGGACCCGGTGGAGGCAAGCGCCCCGGTCCCGCCCGTACCGCCGACGGTGCCGGAGCCGACCGTACCGGTGCCCCCGGTACCAGCTCCGCCGGAGCCGGGCCCGGACCCTCCGCTGCCCCCCGCGCCGGGGAGCCGCGCGTCGTCGCTCAGGCCGAGCGCGATGGTGACCGGGTCGATCGCCTCGCCCTCCTTGTACATGGAGCCGGTGGTGTCGTTGGCGAAGACCGCGGCCCCGTCGGCCGTGAAGGCGGCCGGGATCTTCTCCAGCCGGACCACGTCCTCCTCGGCCTCGTAGGAGACGCCGGAGAGGTCGAGCGTGGCGAAGGCGACGTCGTCCTCGGTGCCCTCGGGCGTGGTGACGTCGACGGAGAGGGTCCCCTTGTTCCCGGCGGTCTCGACCTTGACGTCGCCGAACTTCATGTCGATGCCGTGCGACGGGTACGAGAAGCGGACGCTGCCGTCGAAGGAGGCGGAGAGCTTGCGGGCGTCGGCGTCCAGGTCGGCCTTGGCGTACGGGAAGTCGTAGCCGTCGCCGTTCTCCTTGGCGCCGTCCGCGACGGCGGCGGTACCGCCGGTCGCTATGTAGCGGCGGAAGGACTCCTTGAGGCCCCAGGCGAGGGTGCCCTTGGCGACCTGGCCGGGCGCCTGGGTCTCACCGGGGGAGGGCTTCCGCGTCGGCTCCGTGGTGGGTGCGCCCGTGGGCTCCCCGGTCGGCTCGTCCGTCGGCTCGTCCGTCGGCTCGTCCGTCGGCTCGTCCGTCGGCTCGTCCGTCGGCTCGTCCGTCGGCTCGTCCGTGGGCTCGTCGGTCGGCGGGGCGGTCGGGGGGACGGCCGTGACGGAGAGGGTGGCCGGGTCGAGCGCGTCGCCCTCCTTGTACATGCCGTTGAACGCCTTGGCGCCGTCGGCGGTCAGCTTGGTGGGGATGTCCTTGTAGACGATCTCCGTGCGGCTGTCGCCCTTGGTGGCGCCGGCGAGGTCGACGGTGGCGAGGTCGACGTCGTCCTGGGTGGCGTCGTTGAGGGTCACGTCGGCCTTGATGACACCGCTGGTGCCGGAGGTGACGATCTTCAGGTCGGCGACGGTGATGGTGAACCCGTGCGCCGGGTAGGCGAACTTGACGGTGCCGTCGAAGGCGGTGTTCACGCCGTGGTCACCGGCCTCGTTGTACGTGCCGGCGCCGTTGCCGAAGGTGAACACGCCGTTGTTCTCGGCCTGCGTGGCGCCGTCGGAGGTGCTGATGGTGCCGCCGCCGTTGACGTACCGGCGGAAGGACTCCTTCAGGCCCCAGTCCAGGGTGCCGTCGGTCAGGTCCATCACGGGGGCGCCGGCACGCGGGGCGTCGGCGGCCACGGCGGGCAGGGTCAGGGCGGTCGCGCCCAGGCCCAGGGCGGTCGCGACGGCGGCGGCCAGGGCGACGGGTCGGCGGTTGGGGGTCATGACGGAAGGTCTCCTGAGGTGAGGACCGTGGGCGCTGGTCGTGCGCCGCCGGAGGTGTGACGGGGAGCCGTGCATGGGGGGAGGTACTGCGTGGGGGCGCTGGACGGGCCCGGGGGCGGGTCAGTCGTCGTGCGGGGAGGGGCGGTCTGCGGTGTCCGCCGCCGTACGGCGCTTGCGGGCGATCATCAGCCCGCCGCCGGCCGCGGCCAGCACGACGACACCGGCGCCGACGGCCAGTGGCAGCGCCGGGGAGGAGCTCTCGGCTGCGGCTGGTTCGGCGGTGTCCTTCGCGGCGGCCTTCTCCGGCTCGGGCGAGGCGGTCGGGGTGTCGGCGGAGCCGAGGTCGGGCAGGGCCGGGAGTCCGGCCTTCTCGTCGAGGGCGACGGCGAGGGAGACGGGGTCCATAGCGGTGCCCTTCCTGTAGAGCGAGCCGAACGCCTCGGCGCCGTCGGCGGTGAGCTTCGCGGGGAGCTCGGTGAGGGCGATCAGGCCGTCCTCGGCCTTGAGTTCCTTCACCGCGAAGGTGACGAGCGGTACGTCCTTCCCGGTCTTGTCGGCGTCGCGTACGTCGGCGCGCAGGGTGCCCTTGCCGTCCTCGACGCGGACGGTGACCTTGCTCAGCTTCAGGTCCAGGCCCTGTTCACCGGTGAAGCGGACGCTGCCGTCGAAGGCGGCGTCGAGCCGCTGCTCCTTCTTGTCGAAGGTGCCCTCGCCGGAGGTGAAGCGGAAGAGGGCGCCACCGTCCTCGGCGCCGTCGGCGAGCTTCCACTCGCCCTGGGCGATGGAGCCGGTGACGTACTCGCGGAAGGTGCGGCGTACGCCCCAGTCGAGGGCGGCGTCCTCGATGCGGGCGGCCTTCTGCTTCTTCTGGGCCTTCTTCTTCCCGTCCTTGCCGTCGTCCTTCTTCCCGCCCTTGTCGTCGGGGGACTTGGAGGGTTCCGGCTGGGCGGCCGCGAGCAGGTCGGCGGAGAGGCTGACCGGGTCGAGCGCGGTCCCGGCGGTGTAGTACCCGGCGAAGGCGCGGGCGCCCTGCGAGGTGAGGGTGGCGGGGAGGTTGCTGAGGCCGATCGGCCCGCCGCCGCCGCGCATGTCGATGCCGGAGACGTTGAGCGTGGCCAGCGGGACCTGCGCGGAGGTGGTGACCTGGCCGGTGTCCTTGGCCTTGCTGGTCATGTCGGCGTAGAGGGTGCCGCTGCCGCCGGAGATGCGGACGGTGGGGCGGGCGATGGTGAGGTCGAGTTCGTGGCCGCCGTTCTTCGGGTGGCCGAGGAAGCGGACGCCGCCGGCGAACCCGGCCGAGAAGGCGCCGGTGTCCGGGTTGTACGAGCCGGTCGCCGAGTGGAAGCGGAACTGGCTGGAGCCGACCGTGGCCGCGCCGCCCTGGAGGGTGTAACCGCCCTGCGCGACGGGGCCGGTGACGTAGGACTGGAACGAGGACTTCACCCCCCAGTCGAGGCGGCCGCCCTGCACGGTGCGGTCGGCGGCCTGGGCCGTGGTGGCGGGAAGCAGTGCCCCCAGGAATGCCGCGAGAACGGTGACGGTACCCGCTCGGGCGGTACGTCTGGCAGACAGCATGAAACTTCCCTTTCGGGCAGGCTGGTGATTTTAGGTAAGGCTAACCTAAGCTATCTCCTGTCTCTCCGGAACCCCCGGGAGCCAGAACCTCAACAGCACGACAGGACGGTGGACTCGGTGCGTATCCCAGTTCGGGCCGGTGCACTGGCGGCGGGACTCGCGCTCGCCCTCACGGCATGCGGTGGCGGCGGAACCGGGGGCGGCAGCGGCCCCGAGCGGAAGGCGGACGCCGCCCCGGCCGCCGAGGAGCGGACCGACCGGATCGAGCCACTCGCCGGACCGGCCCCCGAGCCGAAGCTCCCCGCCCAGGCCACCTCCGCCGACGGCCACACCGTGACCGTCGAGGACACCAGCCGCGTCGTGCCGCTCACCGGCAGCCTCAACGAGATCGTCTTCACCCTCGGCCTCGGCGAGCAGGTGGTCGCCCGGGACATCACCGCCACCTTCGAACAGGCCGCCGGCCTCCCGGTGGTGACACGGGCCCACGACGTCTCGGCGGAGAGCGTGCTCTCCCTCAAGCCGACCGTCGTCCTCGCCGACACCACCACCGGACCCGCCGAGGCCATCAGCCAGATCCGAGACGCGGGCGTCCCGCTGCTCGTCCTCGACCCGCCGAAGAGCCTCGACGACATCGGCCCGCGGATCGAGGCCGTCGCGGGCGCCCTCGGCGTGGCGGACGCGGGCAAGGACCTGGTCGAGCGGACCGAGCAGCGCATCGCGGAGGTCCGCGCCGACGTGCCCGACCTGCCCGCCGCCGACCGGCCCCGGGTCGCCTTCCTGTACCTGCGCGGCTCCGCCTCCGTCTACCTGCTCGGCGGCCGCGACTCGGGCGCGGGCTCCCTCCTGGAGGCGGCCGGGGCGCTGGACGCGGGCAAGGAGTCCGGGCTGCGCAAGGACTTCACCGCCATCACCAGCGAAGCCCTCGCCAAGGCCGCCCCCGACGCGATCCTCGTCATGGCAAAGGGGCTGAAGTCGGTCGACGGCGTCGACGGCCTGGTCGAGATCCCGGGCGTCGCCGAGACCCCTGCCGGGATGGACCGCCGCGTCGTCTCCATCGACGACGGCGTACTGCTCAACTACGGCCCGCGCACCGACCAGGTCCTCGCCGACCTGGTCGACCAGCTCTACGCCGGGCAGGACGGCGCCGAGTGACCACCACCGCATCCCGTACCGATCTCACCAAGGGCGCCTCGGCCGACGGCGGTCCGGTGAAGCAGGGCACACCACCGACCGGCCGCGCCCCCCGCCTCCCGCTCACCGCCGGCCTCACCCTCGGTCTCGTCGCCGCCCTCGTCCTGCTCTGCCTCCTCTCCGCCGGGATCGGCGCCTACCGCATCCCGATCGGCGACGTCCTCGGCTCCCTGCTGCACCGCACCGGCCTCGGCGGGGCGGAGCTGGACCGGGTCGGGGAGAGCGTGCTGTGGAACATCCGGCTCCCCCGGGTCGTCCTCGCCCTGCTGGTCGGCGCCTCGCTCGGCTGCGCGGGCGCCCTCATGCAGGGCGTCTTCGGCAACCCGCTGGCCGAACCGGGCGTCATCGGCATCTCCTCGGGCGCCGCCGTCGGCGCGGTCGCCTCCATCGCGCTGGGGCTGACCTTCTTCGGCAACTGGACGGTGACGGTCTTCGCCTTCCTCGCCGGACTCGCCACCGTCCTCCTCGTCTACGTCATGTCCCGCTCCGGCGGGCGGACCGAGGTCGTCACGCTCATCCTCACCGGCATCGCGGTCAACGCCTTCGCCGGAGCCCTCATCGGCCTCTTCATCTTCTTCGCCGACAACGCCCAGGTCAGCCAGATCACCTTCTGGCAGCTCGGCTCGCTGGCCCAGGCCACCTGGCCCAAGGTCCTCGCCGTCCTGCCGTGCGCACTGGCCGGACTGATCGCCGCCCCGCTCTACGCCCGCCAGCTCGACCTGCTAGCCCTCGGCGAGCGCCCGGCGCGGCACCTCGGGGTCGACGTGGAGCGGCTGCGGATCGTGCTGGTCCTGGTCGTCGCCCTGCTCACCGCGGCGGCCGTGGCGGTCGCCGGGATCATCACCTTCGTCGGCCTGCTCGTCCCGCACCTGCTGCGGATGGCGGCCGGACCCGGCCACCGCTTCCTGGTCCCGGGCAGCGCGCTGGGCGGCGCCCTCGTCCTGGTCGCCGCCGACCTCGCCGCCCGCACCGTGGCGGCCCCGGCCGAACTCCCGCTGGGCGTCCTGACCGCCCTGTTCGGCAGTCCGTTCTTCTTCTGGCTCCTGCGCCGCACCCGGCGCAGGCAGGGAGGCTGGGCATGAGCCTGATCGGCACACTCCTCGGCACCGCGCGCACCGTCCGCGACCTGCCCGCCGCGCCCGCGCCCGGCACCGTCCTCGCCCAGGCCGAAGGGCTGCGGATCCGGCTCAAGGAGCGCACGGTCCTCGACGGGGTCGACCTCACCGTCCGCGCCGGGCAGGTCCTCGCCCTGGTCGGCCCGAACGGCGCGGGCAAGTCCACCCTGCTGGCCGCGCTCGCCGCCGACACCGCGGCCGCCGACGGCACCGTACGGATCGCGGGACGCCCGGCCGACGGATGGAGCGCGGCCGAACTGGCCCTGCGCCGGGCGGTGCTGCCGCAGGCGGCCACGCTCTCCTTCCCGTTCGCGGTCGAGGAGGTCGTCCGGATGGGGCGCGCCCCCTGGGCCGGGACCGAACGGGAGGACGAGGACGAGCAGGCGGTGGCCGCCGCGATGGCCGCGACCGAGGTGGCCGAGTTCGCCGGGCGGCCGTTCTCCGCGCTCTCCGGCGGCGAACGCGCCCGCGTCGCCCTGGCCCGGGTCCTCGCCCAGCGCGCCCCGCTGCTCCTCCTCGACGAGCCGACCGCCGCCCTCGACCTGCGCCACCAGGAACTGGTGCTGCGGATCTGCCGCGAGCGTGCGGCGGCCGGCGACGCCGTCGTGGTCGTCCTGCACGACCTGCAGCTGGCCGCCGCCTACGCGGACCGCGCCGCCGTCCTGCACGGCGGCCTGATCGCCGCCGAGGGGCCGCCCGCCGAGGTCTTCACCGCGGAGCTGATCGGCGAGGTCTACCGCCAGCCCGTCGAGGTCGTCCCGCATCCGGCGGGCGGCGCTCCCCTGGTCGTCCCGGTGCGCGACCGCTGAGCCCTGGCACCGGGACGCCGGGCGCGCCTCCCCGCCGGGGAGGTGCGCCCGGCCTGTGTACGCCGGACGGCCGCCGTCCCGATAGTGTTCGGGCCCGGACGTGGAGCAGGGAAGGCGGTCGCAAGGGATGAGCAGGCGGCGGGGGTTGGCTCTGTCGGCGGCGGTTTCGGCGCTGGCGCTGGCGGCGAGCGGATGCGTCACCGTACACGGTGAGCTGGAGGTCGTGCCCGCCGCGACGAAGGGCGAGGCGGCCCGGGTCCTGGCGGAGTTCACCGACGCGTACAACGCCGCCGACAAGGCGTACGACCCGAAGCTGAGCGCGGATCAGGTGACCGGGGCGCTGGGCGAGATCAACCAGGCCAGTCTGCGGGCCAAGGGGAAGAACACGCCGGGCGGCAATCCACGCCACACGCCGCTGGAGCTGACCGACGCGCGGTTCCTCATCCCGGCGAAGGCCGGCTGGCCGCGCTGGTTCGTCGCGGACACCGACAGCAACCGGGACGTGGACGACGACCCGAAGCAGGACACCCGCTGGTTCGTCGCCTTCGTCCGGAGCGGCCCGGACGCCCGGTGGGAGGCCGCCTACCTCTCCATCCTCACGCCGGACGAGATACCCGAGTTCGCCAAGGGCGCGGACGGGCACGCGGTGCCGGTGCCGCCGGGCACCGACGACCTCGCCGTGGCTCCCGGGCGGCTGAGCGAGGAGTACGCCGACTTCCTCGGCAACGGCGGGGAGCTGTTCGCCGACGGGCAGCACACCTCGGACTGGCGGGCGCAGCGCGAGGCCAACGCCGACCGGCCCGGCCGGACCACGCAGTGGGTCGACCAGCCGCTGGACAAGGGCGACTTCGCGCCGCTGGCGCTGCGGACCGAGGACGGCGGCGCGATGGTGCTCTTCACCACCCGGCACTTCGAGAAGCAGACGGCCGCGCGGGGCGTGCCGCTGACCGTCCGGCCCGAGGTGGGGGCGCTGCTGAAGGGCGAGATCAAGCAGTCGGTGACCCTGGAGCGGGTCTCCAACCAGGTTGTCACGGTGCCTGCTCGTGATCAGCGGGAGTCCGACGGGCGGGTGGGGTTTCTCAACCGGATCGAGGGGTTGACCGGGGCGGTCGGCCAATAGGGGTTGGGCTTCGCCGGGTGGGGTGCGCCGGTCGGCGGCGCGGGTCACTGATGGCCTCAAGCGCCGGCCGGGCTGAAATTGGGCTCGCGCTGTTCCCCGCGCGCGCCGCTGATGGCCTCAAGCGCCGGCCGGGCTGGGGTTGGGCTCGCGCAGTTTCCCGTGCGCGCGTCACAGATGGCCTCAAACGCCGGCCGGGCTGGGGTTGGGCTCGCGCAGTTTCCCGCGCGCGCGTCACAGATGGCCTCAAACGCCGGCCGGGCTGGGGCTGGGCTCGCGCAGTTTCCCGCGCGCGTCACAGATGGCCTCAACCGCCGGCCGGGCTGAGATTGGGCTCGCGCTGGTCTCACGCGTCGGCCGGGCTGGGGTTGGGTCGTCGCGGTGGCGCAGTTCGGTGGGTGGGGGCGGTCAGCGGCCCAGGGGCCAGGCTGTAGTCGGGTCGTGCTCGCCGGTGTGGCGGGCGCTGGCGTCGGTCAGGCGTTCCAGCAGGGTCAGTGGGTCGGGGAGGGGGTGTTCCAGGCCGCGTACCCAGGAGACGCCGGGGCCCTCACCCGGCAGGCGGGCCGGGGGAAGCAGGACGTAGCTGCCCCGGCAGTGCCAGCGCAGGCCGGGTGAGGCGTCGTCGGTGTCGGGGTGGCAGTCCAGCTCGCAGGGCCACCACTCGTCCTCCTCCTCGGGGGTGCCCCGCGTCATGGTGAAGAAGAGCATCCGGCCGTCGCCCGTCTCGGCGACCGGGCCGACCTCGACCCCGGCGGCGAGGAGCGCCTCCAGTGCTTCGCGGCCCGCCTGGAGGGGGACGTCGAGCACGTCGTGGACGATGCCGGTGGCGGTGATGAAGTTGGCCTCGGGCTGATGCCGGGCCCAGCGCTCGACCTGGCCCCGGTCGGTGGTCGACTGGGTCTGCCAGGCGAAGGAGACCGGGTGGCGGGCGGGGGTGGGACACCCCATGCGCGCGCACGAGCAGAGGTAACCCTCGGGGTGGGCGGCGGGTGCCAGGGGCAGCCCGGCCCTGGCGGCGGCCAGCAGCAGCTCTTCGCGCTGGGCGGCCTGGTCGCCCGGGTCCTGTTTCGGCCGACGGTGCAGCCACTGGGAAATCCTGCTCTGTCCGCCGGTGCGGCGGCCGAACTCCGCGCCCATCGATCCCCTCACCTCGACATCGTGCGCTCCATGGTGCCACTCTCCCCGGCCCGGGGAGGCCGGTGGGACGCCCGGGGGGTACCGGGAACGGAGGCGCGGGGGGCGCACGACGGCGCAGATTGGCGCCGGGGAGGCGCGCGGTCAGCGCATCGCGAGGCCGCCGAGGACGTGGTCGACGAGGGCGTCGGCGTAGGCGTGGTCGAGCGGGCCGGTGCCCATCAGCCAGCGGTAGGTGAGCGGGGCCACCAGGAGGTCCGTGGCGATCGGCACATCGGCGTCCGGGACGATCTCGCCGCGCTCCCGGGCGGCGGTCAGCCGGGTCCCGTAGAGCCGCAGGCCGGGGGCGAGCGCGTGTTCCAGGAAGCGGGCGCCGAGCTGCGGGTTGAGGATGCCCTCGGCGGCGAGCGCGCGGGCCGGGTCGGCGTACGACGGCTCGTTCAGCTCGTCGACGGTGGCCCGCAGGACCAGCTTCAGGTCGGCGGCGAGGTCGCCGGTGTCGGGGAAGGCGGGGGCGTCGGGGGTGCCCTCGGGGACGACGGCGGAGCGCTGGGCCAGATCGAGGAAGGCTTCGAGGACGACGTCGCCCTTCGAGGGCCACCAGCGGTAGATGGTCTGCTTGCCGACGCCCGCGCGGGCGGCGATGGCCTCGATGGTGAGCTTGGCGTACCCGGACTCGGAGACGAGGGCGAGGGCCGACTCGTAGATCGCGCGGCGGGAACGGTCGCTGCGGCGGCTGGGGTCGGGGGTCGTGGTGGGGGCGGCCTTCTCAGACATACCCGCCAATGTAGCAGCGGGCGCGAACCGCAACGTACCGTCTCGCGACCGTCGGCACGAAGCCACAGCAAGGCGCGCGAAGCCACGTGGAGCCGCGTCGAGCCGACAGGGAGAAGGGGGGATTTCGGCGCGTTGGGTACCGGAGGGGATGTTCCGGGCGGAGCATGAGCGGCAGGGGCCGCCGACCGGGCGGGCCCTTCGCCCGTGAGGAGAGGAGTCCGACCTCGGGGAACATCGGTACAGCGGTTATCGGTGAGAACGATCATGGTCAGGGCGCGAGTGCGCTGACCCTGTTCTCGTACTCCCGGCGGGCCTTGCGCTGGGCTGGCACTGCGGGAAGACCCTGGCCGCCGCCGAGCGGCTGGCAGCGGGCGAGAAGCTGGCGGTGCACGGCGGGGACGGCGCTGACGCGCAGGGTGTAGCCCTGGCCGCGCCGTACGGTCACCCCCTGGTCGAGCGCGGCGCGCTCGGCGGGCTCCAGTTCGGTGGTGCGGAGGTAGTCGGCGACCTTGCCGGGCATGTCGAGGGTGACCGGCAGCTCCAGGACGGGAGGGCCCTCCTCGCTGTCGGTGTGGTCGGGCAGGAGGTCGGCGACGGCGGTACGGATGGCGCCGCGACTGACACCGTGGTCACGGGCGAGGGCCGCGATGGAGCGGCCTTCCAGGTACGCGGTGCGTACATCGGCGGTCTGGGCGGCCGCCACGGCGGGGCGGCGCCCGCCCTTCGCGCCCTTGGCCTCGGCGGCGCGCAGCCCGTCGTAGGTCAGCTCGCGCTGGAGGTCGCGTTGGAGTTCGCCTGCGGCGGCGAGGGTCTGCACCATGAACTTCACGGTGGACAGCAGCTCGCCGGTGCGGGGGTGGCGGGCGGTGAGGTCCATGGCGGAGAACGCGCCGTCGTGGATGCGCAGGGCGAGCTGGTCGCGGTGCAGGACTTCGAGGACGTCGAGGATGTGCTGGTTGCCGCGCACGAGGCGGAACATCTCGGAGATGTGCACGGTGTCGCCCGGTCGCGCGTAGGTGAGCAGTTCGCGGAACTTCGGGCGCTGGAGCGGGTGGAGGCGGCTGGAGGTGCCCGGGTCCTCCTCGAAGACGATCGGGTCCTCGATCCCGGCCTCGACGAGGACGAGGTCCTGGCGGGCGGTGGACTGCTGGTCGGTCGAGACCCGCTTGTAGACCAGGTTCGCCACCGAGGGGCCCCTTCCGTACGGAGGATCGGACCCTATCTGTCGTCAAACCCTGTCAGCAATCGCCATCGGATCTGATTGGATTCGCGCCGCCGCGAACCCCCGGACTTCCCGGGTTCATTGGACGCGTCAGCCGCCTGTCGTCAAACGATCGTTTGACGACAGGCACAAGCTGGCCGACAAGGAACCTGGGGATCCGGTAGACGCAAATCCAGGACCGGTCGGCGAGGCCCCGGGCTCCACAGCGGCGGCCACTCATCGGACCGGCTCCGCAATGCCCCGCTCCTCGATCGATACTGCCGCCCTCCGCTACTCGGTGATACCGTATAGCGGTACTCGGTAGCACGTAGTACTGACAGGCTGAGGAGCACCCGCGATGGACGACCTGACGGAGATGTTGAAGGGCACGCTCGAAGGGTGCGTGCTCGAAATCATCGGCAGCGAGGAAACCTACGGGTACGCCATCACCCGTCAGCTGAACGAGCTCGGCTTCACCGACGTCATCGAGGGGACGGTGTACACCATCTTGCTGCGGCTGGAGAGGAACGGGCTCGTCCAGGTGATGAAACGGCCATCCGGGGTCGGTCCGCCGCGCAAGTTCTACGCGCTCAACGACGCCGGACGCGAGGAACTCGCGAAGTTCTGGGCGAAGTGGCAGTACCTCTCATCACGCATCGACAGGCTCAAGGAGGGCGGGAGATGAACTTCTGGGAGAAGGTCACAGGCAGCGATCTCACCAGGGAATGGAAGGCGTTCGAGGCCCGGGTCGATGTCCTGCCGGACGACTACCGGGCGGCGTGGGGGCAGATCATCGCCCACCTTTTCCCCTACGGGGACTTCACCGGTCGCAACCTGATGCCGATCCTCGACTCCGCCCTGGGGCTGCTCGAAGTAGCAGCGGCGGACGGCCAGAGCGTCCACGAGGTGCTCGGCGAGGACATCCAAGGCTTCTGCACCGCGCTGGCCGGCGGAGCAGGGGCCCGGACTTATCGCGACCGGTGGCGCGAGCAGTTGAACAGGAACGTCGCGAGGAAATTGAGCCGGCTGGGAGGCTGACGTGAGCATTCAGGACATCATCGAAGGCAAGAAACAGTGGCGGGCGCACGTGGCTCGGGTCAAGGCACTCCCGCCGGACTACCAGATCGTCTACAAGGAGATGCAGAAGTACCTGTTCAAGGTCGGACCGATCAGCCTGCCTGACGGGCCCCTGCTCCCCGGGATCGTCGACTTCTTCGAGGAGGGCGTCGCCGGAGGCAAGGGAGTTGTGGAACTCATCGGCACCGACGTCGCCGCGTTCTGCGACGACCTGGTCAAGGACTCCCCTACCTACGCCGATATCTACCAGGCATCCATCAACGCGGAACCCGGCACTGACGAGAAGTGACGCCCGCCGCCCGGGTGCGGGCCGAAATCGAGGGCACTGCGTAACCGTCGAGCAGCCCCCTGGCGCTCACTCATCGCCCTCTTCGTCCTCATCCAGCTCGGGCGCCTCCGGATCACGCAGCGGACGCAGGGCACCGGCGGCAGGAACGCTGGCAGTGAAGCTGTAGCGGCCGAGCAGGTTCAGGTTGCGGTGCTTGAGCGGGGAGAGCCGGGCGATGTCCTCTTCCCGGATCTCGTTGCCCTCGGCGCGGAGCTGGGCGACGGCGGCGTCGATGTACTTCGTGGTCCAGAGCACGATGGCGTTGAGGACCAGGCCGAGCGCTCCAAGCTGGTCCTCCATCCCGTCGCGGTACGCCTGGTGGATGGTGCCGCGCTTGCCGTGGCACACGTCCCGGGCCAGCTTGTGGCGGGACTCCTGCACGGTGAGCTGCCGGTTCATCTGCCGGCGGTAGGTGTCGTCCACCGGGTCGACCACCCGCAACAGGTGCTCGGTCTTCGCGATTCGCCCGTACTCCGCGAACGCCGCCCCGAGCGGCGTCGGGCGCCCGTCGCGGCCGAACATCCGCAGCAGGTCGTAGGCGCGGACCTGGTTGGTGGCCAGGGAACCGGCGACCTTCAGCATGTCCGGCCAGTGCGTGATCACCTTGTTTAGATTCACGCGGTTGCGGGCCAGGTCCTCCACCGCGCCGTACGTGCCGGTCTGGACGCCGGGCATCGTGGCCCGCCAGAACCGCTGGTCGTCCAGGTCGCGGAACCGCGGGCTGAAGTTGTAGCCGAGGATCTTGAACAGGCCGAACACCATGTCGGAGTACGAAGCGTTGTCGGTTGCCACCATCTCCGGCTTCACCCCGCCGTCCAGGTTCAGCAGCGCGTCCAGGATGTGCAGGGAGTCGCGCGGGGTGCCGGGCACGACCATCTGCCCGATGCCCGCGACCTGGTCGTTGACCGCGTTGAGCCAGGTGATGCCACGCTTGAACCCGAAGTACTTCGGCGACGGGGCGGCGTTGATGGTGCGCACCGGCACCTGGAAGCGCAGCCCATCCACGGAGGCGAGCAGCCCGTCGCCCCAGTGGCGCACGATCGGGATGCCGGCCTGGGCGGCGATGAGCCGCGCGTTCGCCGCGGCGATGGTGTCGGCGCGCAGGTAGTACTGGTCGACGTGCACGAGCCGGGCCCGGGTCAGGGCCTCGTACCCGGGGTTGACCACCGGGGCCAGGCCGATGTTGCACGCCTCGGACACCAGCAGCGCGACCACCGAGGTGGGCAGGACCTTCATCCGGGTGGTGCCGTCGCCGAGGTGTACGAAGGCGTCGAGGAAGCCGGTCCAGGCGTTCACCTCGAACAGCAGGTCCGGCAGGTCGATCTTCGGGAGCATCTTCTCGACCCGCTTGCGCAGCCAGGTCAGGGACTTCGGTTCGCCAAGCGCGCCGAGCTTGTCGACGTTCAGCTTCACCCGCCCGTCGTCCTGCACCTCGATGGAGACCTTCGCCGTCGGCCCCGCCTCCTCCAGACGTTCGGCGAGCTGCTTCCATCCGGCGTCCAGGCCCCGCACCAGCTCCGCCAGGTGCTCCTGGACGGGCATGTCCAGGCTCAGGGCCGCCAGGACGTCCTCCTCAACCGCGTCCCAGTCGGCCCCGTCCAGCAGGCGGGCCCGCGGGTTGGACCAGCGGTGCGACGGTGCGGCGAACACGTCGCGGTTGTTCAGGGCCCGGTGCAGCTGCTCCAGCACGCACACCACGTACGCGTCCCGGTCCACCGCACCCTGCGGCAGATCGGGGTTGGCGTACACCGCCTTGCGCCACGCCGGCGGCACCAGCTTGTCGTCCACCTCGCGCGGCAGCAGCGGCTTGACCCCCACCTTCCGCCGGGCCAGCGCCGGAAGGCCGCGCACCCCGGCCAGGACCCGCTTGCCCGCGCTCGCCGCGTCCAGCGCCTTCGACTCACCCAGCAACGCGAGGAACGGACGCACCGTGGCGTACCGGTTCGCGAGCGCGGCCCGCATGGCGACCTCGGCCGAGTTCTCGTCCTCGGGCACCAGCGAGACCACTGTGGCCGCCGCGGTCATCACGGCGGCGCGCGGGGCGACCTCCTCCACCGCCGCCCACAGCGCGGCCACGTCCAGGTCCGCCTCCTGCTCCTCAACCAGCTCCAGCTCCTCGAACAGCACCTTCGCCGCCCGCGCGAGCACCCGCGACGCCTTCTCCAGCTGTGGCAGCGTCGACAGCCGCTCCTTCTCCGTCTTGCGCTTCGCCGTGTTCAGCAGCCGGGTGGCCATCAGGACCTGGAACAGGTCCAGGGCCTCATCGATCGCCTTCGCCTCCAGGTGCCGCATCACCGCGGTGAGCATTGCCGTGCGCTTCGGTTCCGCCGCCCGCTCCAGCAGCGGCGCCTTCGACCCCAGCGCGTACCGGGCCAGCGCCGCCATCCGGTTCGGCGGGATCTGCGACAGCCTCAGCCGCCCGAGCCGGTACGCGCCGATCTCGTCCACCCGCTCCAGCGCCCGGGCGAACGCCGTACCCGTCGTCCGCGTCGGCGGCCGGCGCAGCCGCTCCAGCTCCGAGAACCGCGAGCCCTCCGGCGTCTTCAGCGTCGCCACCAGATCCCCGGGCAGCGCCGGGTCCGCGCGGCGGGCGGCGCCCGCGACGGTGGCGTGCAGCCGCTTCTCCGCGACCGTCCGCGCCTCCGCCACCTGCCGGGCCAGCACGGACACCCCGGGCAGCAGGACCCGGTGACGGCGCAGCCAGCCCACCGCGTGGTCGAACAGCGCCTTCGGGCCCTCGGCGTGCGTCCACGCCCGCCCGTGCAGGAACGTACGGAACCGCCGGCCCCACTCGGCGTCCTCGTAGGGGTGGTAGGCGTAGGCGTCCCGGATCTCCCACGCGTGGTCGTACAGCGTCTGACGTCGCTCCGTGTACCGCTTGACCACCGACGGGTCCTCGATGCCGAGCTGCACGGCCAGGTGCTCGACCACCGGCCACGGCACCGCAAGCGGGTCCTCCAGGAACAGCCCGACATACCGAACCGTGCACATCTGGAGCGCGAACCCGAGCCGATGATGCTCCGTCCGCCGCAGGGCGATCAGGTCCCGGTCCACGTCGTCCAGGAAGAAGAACCGCTCCAGCTCGGGCCTCGTCGGCTCCTCGGCGAACGTCCCGTACGCCTCGGCCTGCTCATCGCTCAGAAATTCCACCGGCACGAGCCGGACCGTAGCCAGCCCCGGACCGGGCCCGGAGGCGTTTCATCGAACCCCAGCGGCGAAGTGGATCACTGTGCTAGACGGCCATGATCGTTCTCACCGATAACCGCTGTACCGATGTTCCCCGAGGCCGGAGTCCCCTTGCCTCGTCATGCCGCGGCCCGCCGCTACCTGATGTGCCGACCGGAGTACTTCACCGTCGCCTACGCGATCAACCCCTGGATGAACCCGGGCAAGCCGGTCGACGTCCCGCTGGCCGTGGCCCAGTGGGAGGACCTGTGCGACCGCTACCGCGCCTGCGGCCACACCGTGGAGGAGCTGGAGCCGCACCCCGCCCTGCCCGACATGGTCTTCGCCGCCAACGGCGCGACCGTGGTGGACGGCCGGGTGCTCGGCGCCCGCTTCGCCCATCCGGAACGGGAGGCGGAGGCGGAGGCGCACGCCGCCTGGTTCCGCGGCCACGGCTTCGGCGAGCCGGTGGAGCCGCTCCACGTCAACGAGGGCGAGGGGGACTTCGCCGTCACCCGGTCCTGGCTGCTGGCCGGGCGCGGCTTCCGCACCAGTCCCCTGGCGCACGCCCAGGCCCAGGAGGTGCTGGGGCGGCCGGTGATCGGGCTCGACCTGGTCGACCCGCGCTACTACCACCTGGACACCGCGCTGGCCGTCCTGGACGACCGGACCGACGAGATCATGTACTACCCGCAGGCCTTCTCGCCGGGCAGCCGGGCAGTGCTGCGGCAGCTCTTCCCCGACGCGCTGACCGCCTCGGAGGCGGACGCCGCCGTCCTCGGGCTCAACGCGGTCTCCGACGGGGCGCGGGTCTTCCTGCCGCAGGCGGCACAGGGGCTCTTCGGGCCGCTGCGGGAGCGCGGGTTCGAGCCGGTCGGCATGGACCTGAGCGAGCTGCTCAAAGGCGGCGGCAGCGTGAAGTGCTGCACCCAGGAGCTGCGGGGCTGACCCGCCCCAGGGACCCCGCCCGCGTCAGTCGGCGGGGTCCTCGCGGGGCGGCCACGCATCGCCCCACGCGGTGTCGCGGGCCGCCCGGTAGAGCGGGCCCTGCCGCTTGGTGACGGTCTCCCGGCGCAGTTCCCCGGTGTCGCGGCAGAGGTCGAGGAGGACCTGGCCCTTGCGGGTCTGCGGCCGGCGGACGACCCGGGCGGCGGCCGGCCCGGGGCGGAAACGGGTGGCGGCGACGTAGCTGAACTTCTCGTCCTCCCAGGCCAGGGAGGCGCCCTTGACCTGGCGGTGGAGGGAGGAGCGGCTGACCCGGGCGGCGAAGTGGCACCAGTCGGTGCCCTCCTCGATGGGGCAGGCGGCGCTGTGCGGGCAGGGCGCGGCGACGTGGAACCCGGCGGCGATCAGGCGGTCCCGGGCGTCGATGACGCGGCGGTAGCCGTCGGGGGTGCCGGGTTCGACGACGACGACCGCCTCGGCGGCGCCCGCGGCGGCGTCCACGACGGCGGTGCGGTCGGCGGCGGTCAGCTCGCCGAGTACGTAGGAGACGGTGACCAGGCCGGACGGCGGGACGTCGAGCGCCGCGTCGATCCGCGCCCGGCGCCACCGCGCGCCGCGCAGCGCGGCCGAGGGGGCGCGGGCGGTCAGTTCGCGGCCGAGGGCGAGGGCCGGTTCGGCCCAGTCGAGGACGGTGACGTGCCGGGCGCCCGGTGCACCGGGCCCGTCCTGCTCACCGGAGTCGTCGGAGACGTCGGGCCAGATGTCGGCGGCGGCCCAGACGGCGGCGCCGGTGCCGCCGCCGATGTCGGTGTGGCTGGTGGGCGTCCAGCCGGGGGCGGCGCCGGCGAGGGCGCCGAGGGCGTGCCGGTCGGCCTCGAAGGTGGCGGGCATCCGGTACGCGGCGTAGGCGACCACGTCGGAGCGGTCGCGCAGGACGGGGACGTCGGTGGGGGTGGCGCCCCGGTAGTTGGCGATGAGCCGCGCGGTGGCCTGGGCGGCCTGCCGGGGCGGGAGCCCGTCGACGAGTTCCGCGAGGGTGGCGCGGAGCGCCTCGGCGGGGGCCTGGGGGGAGAGTGGGGCGTGCACCGGGGAAGTCTACGAGGCGGGCGGGACTTTCCGGACACCACCTAGACGCCGGGCCCCGGGGTGCGGGCGGCGCGGGCCAGCAGGGTGGCGGCGGCCGCGCGGGGGGCGGAGTCGGCGGGGCGGCGGCGGGGGTGGACGGTGTTGGCGAGCAGGACGAGGAAGGTGTCGGTGGCCCGGTCGAGGACCAGGGAGGTGCCGGTGAACCCGGTGTGCCCGGCGGCGCCGTTTCCCGCGAGGCCGCCCATGAACCAGCGCTGGTCGATGCCGAAGCCGAGGCCGAGGCGGAGCATCAGGTCGACGTAGTCGGGGCCGAGGATGCGTGCCTGGCCGTAGGCGCCGCCACCGAGCAGGGTGCGGGCGAAGACGGCGAGATCGCCCCCGGTGGCGAAGAGCCCGGCGTGCCCGGCGACGCCGCCGAGCGCCCAGGCGTTCTCGTCGTGGACGGTGCCGCGCACCATGCCCCGGTCGCACTTGGCCCAGGGCAGCCGCTGGTCCTCGGTGGCGGCGGCCTCGGGGCGCGGGCCGAAGGAGGTGGCGGTCATGCCCAGCGGCCGGGTGATGCCGTCGTGGATCAGGCGGTCCAGACCGCGTCCGGTGAGGCGTTCCAGCACGAGCTGGACGAGGAGCAGGTTGAGGTCGGAATAGCGGGGCGGGCCGCCGGGCGCCACGAGCGGCTTCTCGTGGCGGAGCGCGTCGAGGCGGGCGGCGTGGTCCGGCAGCGCGTACAGCGGCAGTTCGGGGCGCAGGCCCGAGGTGTGGGTGAGCAGGTGGCGGACGGTGAGCCGGGCGTCGCCGGCGGCGGCCAGCTCGGGGACGTACGCGGCGACGCGGGCGTCGATGCCGAGGGTGCCGCGCTCCATCTGCTGGACGGCGGCGACGGTGGTGAAGAGCTTGGTGAGGGAGGCGAGGTCGAAGGGGGTGTCGAGGGTGACGGCCACCCGCCGCTCCTCGGGGAGTTCGCGCGGCGCGTCGGCCTCGGTGTCCCACCCCTCGTACCGCACGGCCCAGCCGGTGGCCTCCTCGACCGCGACGTAGGGGCCGCGCCCGGCGACGACGACCGCCCCGGCGCACCAGGGCCGGCGGCCCTGCGGCAGGCGGCGGACGCCCCGGACGAGTGTGCGCAGCTCGCGGGGGTCGAGCCCGGCTCTCTCGGGGGTGCCGGGGCGCAGGCGGGGGGCGCTCAGCTGTCCGCTCCTCCCGTGTGCGGCGCACCGGCCGGGGGCTGGGTGCGGCGGGGCCTGGCGAGGGCGGCCCAGCAGGCGGCGGCGAGGAGGGCGCAGGTGAGCTGGAGGACCGCCATCGGCACGGCGGTGTGTTCCCCGGCGACGCCGACCAGCGGGGAGGCGACGGCGCCGACCAGGAAGGACGAGGTGCCGAGGAGGGCGGAGGCGGAGCCCGCCGCGTTCCGGGTGCGCATCAGGGCGAGGGTGGTCGTGTTGGGGGTGACCAGGCCGAGCGCGGAGACCAGCACGAAGAGTCCGGCGGCGACGGGCACCAGTCCGACCTCGCCGAAGACGCCGAGGGTCATCAGGAGCAGGGCGAGGGCGGCGGCGGTCATCAGGGTCAGGCCGGTGGCGAGGACCTTGTCGAGGCTGACGCGGCCGACGAGGACCTTGCCGTTGAGCTGCCCGGCGCCGACCAGCCCGACCGAGTTGAGGCCGAAGAGCAGGCTGAAGGTCTGCGGGGAGGCGCCGTAGATCTCCTGGACCACGAACGGGGAGGCGCTGATGTACGCGAAGAGCGCTGCCGAGGCGAAGCCGGCGGTGAGCAGGTGGCCGGTGAAGGGGCGGTCGGCGAGCAGGCCGCGCATGGTGGTGAGGGTGGCGCGGAAGCCGCCGGAGTGCCGGTCCTCGGGGGCGAGGGTCTCGGGCAGCACGCGGTGGACGAGGAGGAACAGGCCGAGGCCGATCAGGGTGAGGACGCCGAAGACGCCGCGCCAGTCGGTGAACCGCAGCAACTGGCCGCCGATCAGCGGGGCGACGATGGGGGCGGCGCCCGAGATCAGCATCAGGGTGGAGAAGAACCGGGCCATGGCGAGGCCGTCGTACAGGTCGCGGACGACGGCGCGGGCGATGACGATGCCGGCCGCCCCGGCGAGCCCCTGGACCAGCCGGAAGGTGACCAGCAGCGCCGCGTCGGGGGCGACGACGCACAGGGCGGTGGCGAGGACGTAGAGGACGAGACCGGCCAGGAGCGGGCGGCGGCGGCCCCACTTGTCGCTCATCGGTCCGACCACGAGCTGGCCCAGTGCCATGCCGGCGAGGCAGGCGGTGAGGGTGAGCTGCACGGTGGCGGCGGAGGCGCCGTAGCTGGTGGTGACCGCGGGCAGCGCCGGGAGGTACATGTCCATGGAGAGCGGCGGCACGGCGGTGAGGCCGCCGAGGACCAGGGTCACCAGGAAGCCGGTGCGGCGCAGCGCTGGGGTGGACCGGACCGAGGCGGAGGCGGCCGGTCCGCGGGGCGGTGGGGTCTCCCCGGAACTCGTCCGCGTGGGGGCCGTCGGGGGGTGCTGCTCCCCGTGGGTGGTCGGGCCGCCGTCCGGCATGCTGCCTCTCCTGTACTGGGGCCCGCGGGGCTTGTTCGGGCACGCGGGCGCGGTCGTTCGGTCGTTCGGGCTCCTTATGCTCTCAGCTCGGTGAGGATGGTCGAGACCTTTTCGGCCGGGCCTGGCCGGCGGTCGGTACGGACCCGGACGACGCTGTCCGGATCTGTACGCCGACACACGACGAGGCGGCGCCGCACGGGCGCCGCGCCGAGGCAAGGGGTGGGGCATGGCGGAGACGGTGGAGAGCGGCGGGGCCGAGGCGCCGGTGCGGTGGGGGGTGCTGGCGACCGGGGCGATGGCGGCGGCGTTCACCGAGGACCTGCGGCGGCTGCCGGACGCCGAGGTGGTCGCGGTCGGCTCGCGCACCGCGCGGTCGGCCCGGGCCTTCGCGGACCGCTTCGGGATACCCCGGGCGCACGGCAGCTGGGCGGAGTTCGCGGCCGACGCCGAGGTGGACGTGGTCTACGTGGCGGCACCGCACAGCGAGCACCGCCGGGCGGCCGGGATGTGCCTGGAGGCGGGCCGGGCGGTGCTCTGCGAGAAGCCGCTGGCGCTCGGTGCCCGGCAGGCCGGGGAGCTGGTGGGGCTCGCCCGGGAGCGGGACGTCTTCCTGATGGAGGGCATGTGGATGTGGTGCAACCCGCTGATCCGGCGGCTGGCGGCGCTGGTCGCGGACGGGGCCGTCGGCGAAGTGCGCACGGTCACCGCCGACTTCGGACTGCCCGGCCCGTTCCCGCCCGGCCACCGGCTGCTCGACCCGGCGCGCGGCGGCGGCGCCCTGCTGGACGTGGGCGTCTACCCGGTGGCCTTCGCCCAGTCGCTGCTGGGCGAGCCGGAGCGGGTGACGGCGCGCGCCACGCTCTCCGCCGAGGGCGTCGACACCCACACCGCGATGCTGCTGGAGTGGGCGGGCGGGGCGCAGGGGCTGCTGCACTGCTCACTGACGGCGGACACCCCGCGGGCCGCGTCCGTGGCGGGGACCGGCGGATGGATCGAGGTGCCGGGAAGCTTCTTCCGCCCGGACCGTTTCGTGCTGCACCGCACGGGCCGGGAGCCGGAGGTCTTCCGCAGCGCGGGCGGCCTGGACGACACCTGGGCCCCGCAGGCGGCTGAGGTGATGCGCTGCCTGCGGGCCGGTGAGCGCGAGTCACCGCTGGTGCCGCTGGGGGCGACGCTGGGGGTGCTGCGGACGGTGGACGCGGCCCGCGCGGTGGTCGGCGTGCGGTACCCGGGCGAGTAGGCCCGCCGCCGACCGCCCGTACGGACCGGGGCCGTACCCCCCCGTCCTCCGGTTGCCCGCTGCTGGTGCGGCCCGGCGCCGCGCGGCCTACGTTCGAGCGGCGTGGGGCGCGCGCCCGGCCGCCCCGTCCCCGAGGAGGAGCACCGTGGCGCTGCATCAGGTGTGCCGGTCGGCCGCCGGGGGACGGTGCCGCGGGCACGGACGACGCCACCCAGGACGTGTACAGCACGCGGCTGAGCCGGCGGGCACTGCGTGTCCCCGAGCGGGGGGGCCGACCCGGTGGTGGTGCTGTCGCTGATCCGCGACGAGCTGGCGAGGGACGCAAGCGCCGGCCGGGCTGCTCTTTTAGCTGAGCGCCGCCCGACCGTGCCCGTCAAAGACGGCCTCAATCGCCGGCCGGGCTGTTTTGTGGCTGAGCGGCGCTCGACCGTCCCCGTCAAAGACGGCCTCAATCGCCGGCCGGGCTGGGGTTCGGGTGCGGCGCCGTCTTGACCGTGCCGGTCACAGATGGCCTCAAACGCCGGCCGGGCTGGGGTTTCCTCGGTTGACGGTGGTCTTGAGTGCCGGCCCCGCTCCACGGGGTTTCGCCGGTGCTCCGGTGGGTGGGTGGGGCGGGGCCGCACCGGGGCACCTCCTCACAGACAGACGAGGCTGGAGCCAATAGAGAATGCGGGCTCCTCACGTCAGTCTGTGAGGAGGTACACCGGTGCGGCCCCGCCCACACCACCCCTACGGACAAACCGCGAACCCCACGGCAAGGCCGCCGCACTCATAGCCAGCGGCAACCGACAAAACCCCAGCCCGGCCGGCGCTTGAGGCCAGTCAGGGACCGGCACGGTCGAGACGGACAGACGGCCGAAGACAGCCCGGCCGGCGCTTGAGGCCAACAGGGACCGGCGCGGGCGAGCCGCGCCCCGGCCGAAGACAGCCCGGCCGGCGCTTGAGGCCACCCATGAGCGCCGGGACATTGACACCCTCTGCGCAGAGCCCGATCGTTTCCGTACCGGCGCGCGCTCCCGCGCCGGACGGAACGGGGGGACCACGTGGCACCGGAGAAGCACAGAGACGACGGACCCGAACCGCAGGACGCGGCCGAGCGAGCGGCGCGGGGCGGCAGCGGGGCGCCCGACCCGCGCTCGGCGCCCTACGGCGGCGCACCCCTGCCGCCGCGGCCCACCTCGCCCCCGCCCACTCCACCCCCTGCCAGGGCGTGGCCCCCGCCGCCCGGTCACGCCCCGCCGCCGGGCCCGCCCGGCCCCCCGGAACCTCAGGGCGACCCGGACGCGGTCCGCGCGATCGGTGTCGGCGTGCTCAACCTCAGCGGGCTGGGCCTCGGTTACCTGGCGCTGCGCCGGTGGCCCCTGGCCGCCGTCTGCATGGCGGCGACGGCGGGGCTGGCGTTCGCCGCCCTGCCCGCACGGCCCGAGGGGGTGCCGGGCGCGCTGGTCGCGGCGTGGGTCGCCGTGGCGGTGCTGGCCGCCGCCGACGGGGCGCGCCGCGCGTTGCGCAGGCCGCTGCCCGGGTGGCCGCGCCCGGCGCTGGTGCTGGGGCTCGGCCTGGTCCTGCTGGCGGTCCCGGCGGGCGGCACGGTGGCGTACGGGAGCGCCCGTGACGAGGCGGTCGAGGAGATGCTGCTGGAGCGACTGGCGAAGACCGACGCGCTGGCCCAACGGGCGGCCGGGCGCGCGGGTTTCGCGGCCGGGAAGGCGGACTACACCAAGGCGGTCGAGGGGTACGCCGGGCTGGCCGAGGACCACCCGGAGCGGCGCGCCGCGAAGGAGGTGCCCGCCAAGCTGGAGGCGCTGTACGAGTCGGTGGCCGCCCCGTACCGCGAGGACGACCACTGCGAGGCCGTCGAGCCGCTGACCTACCTGCGCGGCCTGCCCGACTCGGTGGGCGAGAAGGCGCTCGGCAAGCTGGCGACCTGGCCCGACAGACCGCTGGCCGACTCGCTGTACGCCTGCGGCATGGGTCTGGTGGGCGAGGGCCAGGCGGGCACGGGCGGCGACCACCTGACCGAACTCCTCGCGGAGTTCCCCGAGTCCAAGGAGGCCGGGCAGGTCGGTCCGGCGCTGCTGACCGAGGCCTCCGAGCGGACCGGCGCGCTCTCCGACGCCGCCTGCGACAACACCTCCCGGCTGCGCGCCCTCGACGCGCTGAGCGAGAAGCTGCCCGCCGAGTCGGTGACCGGCGTCTCGGACAAGGCCCGCTCGGGGGTGGAGAAGGGGACGTACGCCTGCGGGGTCGAGGAGTTCGAGGAGGGGGAGTTCGCCGAGGCCGCGAAGACGTTCGCCGATTTCGCCGACACCTACAAGGACAACAAGAACCGCGACAAGGCCCGCAAGGCGGCCATCGCGGCCGAGATCGCCGAGGAGCGTCCGGCGGCCGGGCGGAAGCTGCCCCCGGCCGGGACGCCGGGCGGTGCCCGGATGGAGCTGGTCGTCTCCAACGGCGGGCCCGGCACCGTGGAGGTCCTCTACACCGGTCCGGTCACCGGCCGCGTCACCCTGAAGGCGTGCGCGGGCTGCGAGGCGTACAGCAGTGCGGCGGCGGGCAAGGCGGGCGCCTGCAAGGACAAGGGCACCTCGTACCCGAAGCAGCGGCTCTCGCTCCCGGCGGGCACGTACCACTTCCTGTACAAGCGGGGCTCCACCTCCGACGCGGTGCGCAGCCACTCCTCGGGCACGAGGATCGAGCCGGGCTACACGTACACGGACTGCGCCTACACCGTGCGGGGGCTCGGCGGGCTGGTCCCGCCGCCGGTGGACGGCGCGGCCTGGACGCCGCCGCCGGGTGGGGCGCGCGACCGGTGAGGTGACGGGGCCGGGGCGCCGTCCGCCCCGGCCGCCGGGCCTGCGGCGCCCTACGCTGCGGCCCATGACTGACGCACAGCAGAACGCAGAGCCGGGCCGGACCGCCGTCGTGACGGGCGGGGGTTCCGGCATCGGCCGGGCCGTCGCCCTCGAACTCCTCGCCCACGGCTGGTCGGTGGCGCTGGCCGGGCGGCACGGGACGCGGCTGGAGGAGACCGCCGCGCTGGCGGGCGAGGCCGCCGGGCGGGCCCTGGTGGTGCCGACCGACGTGACCCGGCCGGAGGAGGTGCACGCGCTCTTCGCCTCCGCCGCGGTGCGGTTCGGCTCGCTGGGCCTGCTCTTCAACAACGCCGGGCTCTTCGGCGGCGGGGGCGTCCCGGTGGAGGAGCTGGCGTACGAGACCTGGCGCGAGGTGGTCGAGGTCAACCTCAACGGCGCCTTCCTCTGCGCCCAGACGGCCTTCCGGCACTTCAAGGAGCAGCGGCCGCGGGGCGGGCGCATCATCAACAACGGCTCGATCTCGGCGCACACCCCGCGCCCGCACTCGATCGCGTACACCGCGACCAAGCACGCGATGACGGGGCTGACCAAGTCCCTGTCGCTGGACGGCCGTCCGTACCGGATCGCCTGCGGCCAGATCGACATCGGCAACGCCGCCACCGACATGACCGACCGGATGCGGGCGGGGATCCTCCAGGCCGACGGTTCGGTGCGCGCCGAGCCGGTGATGGACGTGGCCGACGTGGCGCGGACCGTACGCCACATGGCGGAGCTGCCGCTCGACGCCAACGTGCAGTTCGCCACGGTGATGGCGAGCGGGATGCCGTACATCGGGCGGGGCTGATCCACGGGGGACCGCGCCCCTCCTCGCGGCGGGCCCGGCCGCCGCCCACCAGGGCGGGCTCCACCACACCTTCGGCAGCTACAAGATCGGCGCCGGCAAGACGGTCAAGGTCCGCACCGGCACCGGCAAGGACGTCTCGGGCGCCGTGTACTGGAACCGCAGGAGTTACGTGTGGAACAACGACGGCGACGAGGCCCGCCTGATCGAGCCCAGCGGCCCCCTCCGCGGCTCCTGCTCGTGGACGAAGAAGGACAAGGGCACCAAGAACTGCCACTGAGCCGGTATGCGGGACCCGGGCGGGCGGCTCAGGAGGCCCGCCCGGCCCGGGAATAGCCCCCGGGCGCCCCCGGTTGGCACGGCCATGAGCCTCGCCGAGACCCCCGCCCCGACCGCCGAGCCCGCGGTCCTGCGGTACGCCGCCTTCACCCACGACCCGGCCGGGGGCAACCCCGCCGGGGTGGTCCTGGACGCCGCCGGGCTGGACGACGCCACGATGCTGGCCGTCGCCGCCCGCCTCGGCTACAGCGAGACGGCCTTTCTCACCCCGCCGCCCACCGGTGCGCAGGAGGGCGGGGACGGCGTCCGCGCCTACCGCGCCCGGTACTTCAGCCCGCAGGCCGAGGTGCCCTTCTGCGGCCACGCCACGGTGGCCACCGCCGTCGCCCTCGGCGAGCGCCACGGCACCGGTGACTACCTCTTCCACACCCAGGCGGGGCCGGTCCCGGTCACCGTCGACGAGCGGGACGGCGCGCTGCGCGCCACCCTCACCAGCGTCGCCCCGCACACCGAGGAGTACCCCGACGCCGACCTCACCGAGGCGCTGGCCGCCCTCGGCTGGGAGCGCGCCGACCTCGACCCGGCCCTCGCCCCCCGCGTCGCCTACGCGGGCGCCCGTCACCTGGTGCTGGCCGCCGCCACCCGGGACCGCCTGGCCCGGCTCGACTACGACTTCACCCGCCTGCGCGACCTGATGCGGCGCACCGGTCTGACCACCCTCCAGCTGGTCTGGCGTGACCCCGCGGACCCGCTGGTCTTCCACGTCCGCGACCCCTTCCCGGTCGGCGGCGTGGTCGAGGACCCGGCGACCGGCGCCGCCGCCCTCGCCTTCGGCGCCTACGCCCGCGAGGCGGGCCTCGTCCCCGACGCCGCCGAACTCACCCTCCACCAGGGCGAGGACATGGGCCGCCCCGGCCTGCTGACGGTCACCCTGGTCCCGGGCGACCCCCGCGTCCGCGTCGCCGGTACGGGCGTCCCGCTGCCCGAACCGGCCGCCTGAGCGGACGGGGCGTGGCAGGGTCGGGCCATGGACGCCCACGACACGGACACGCCCCTTCCGGCGGCCCGGCCCTCCCCCGCCGTCGCCGGTCCCGCCGAACCCTGGGACGCCGTCGAGGTGTTGTACGCCTGGCTGGAGCAGCACAACCGCCAACCGCCCGGTGAGGCGCTGCTGCTGCGGATGCTGAAGCTCGCCGAGGAGACCGGGGAGGTGGCCCAGGCGGTGATCGGCGCGATCGGGCAGAACCCGCGCAAGGGGGTCAGCCACGACTGGGACGACGTCCGGGCGGAGCTGTGCGACGTGATCGTGACGGCGATGGTCGCGCTGCGCACCCTCTCCCCCGACGCCCGTACGGTCCTCGCCGCGCACCTGGCCCGGACCGCCGCGCGCACCGGGACCCGCCCGCCGGACGCCCCGACCGGGACGCCCCCTCCCCCGCCCACCGCCGGTAAATGAGGGGCGTCGCCCGCCCCGCCTCACTACCGTGCGCCCATGACCTCTACCGACCCCGCCGGCCCGCCCCGCCCCCGCGCCCTCACCTTCCACGGTCCCCTCGGCGAGCCCCGCGCCGCCGACCTGACCGCCCGCCTCGCCGCCCACCAGCCCGCCACGGTGCTGGACATCGGGTGCGGCTGGGGCGAGTTGATGCTCCGGGTGCTCGCCGCGACGCCGGGCGCCACCGGGACCGGCCTGGACCTGGACGAGGACGACCTGGCGCGCGGCCGGGCGCTGGCGGCCGAGCGGGGCCTCGCCGGCCGGGTGGAGTTCCTCGCCGAGCAGGCCGCGGGGACCGGGCACGGCCCGGCCGACCTGGTGCTGTGCACCGGCGCCTCGCAGGCGCTGACCGGGGCGGCGCCGCCGCGCCTGGTCCCCGAGGCGCTGCGGGAGCTGCGGCGGTTGGTGCGGCCGTGCGGGCGGGTGCTGCTGGGTGAGGGGTTCTGGCAGCGGGCGCCGAGGGCGGAGGAGTTGGCGCTGATGTGGCCGGACGCCGCCGCGAGCGACCATCCCAGCCTGCCGGAGCTGGTGGACGAGGTGGTCGCCGCCGGGTTCCGCCCGGCCCGGATCGAGACGGCGACGCCGGTCGAGTGGGAGGAGTTCGAGTCGGGCTACCGCGAGGACGTGGAGGTCTGGCTCGCCGCCCACCCCGGCCACCCGCTGGCCGACGTGACCCGGGCCCGCGTCGACCGGCAGCGGGACTCCTGGCTGCGCGGCTACCGGGACCTGCTCGGCATCGCCTACCTGACCCTGGTGCCGCAGGACTGACACCGCGCCGTCCCGCAGGGGGCGCATACGCGACGGCCCCCGGGGGAACCGCCGATGACCGCGCATGGCCACGGGAGCCGCCGCCTCCCCCGAACGGGGGCATCGGCGCAGATCAGGGCCGGTCAAGGTCTTCCCCCGCCCGGCCCCGACCCCTACCATCGCGCCCATTCGCCCCGCCCCGGCGGGCCCGGCGGCCGCCGGACGCCGGGCTCCCCGAAAGGCCACGGTGCCCGATGCGCACGTACCGCGAAGCCCATCAGCTCAGCCTCACCGACCCCGAACGCTTCTGGGGCGAGGCGGCCCGGGAGGTGAGCTGGACCCGCGAGCCGAAGCGGGTGCTGGACGTGGACGCGGCGCCGCTGTACCGCTGGTTCCCCGACGGCGAGCTGAACACCTGCGCCAACGCCCTGGACCGGCACGTGGCGCTGGGGCGGGGCGAGCAGCCGGCGCTGATCCACGACTCGCCGGTGACCGGCTCCCGGCGGACCCTGACGTACGCCCAGCTGCTGGAGGAGACCGCCAGGTTCGCGGGTGTGCTGCGGGGTCTGGGGGTGGCGAAGGGCGACCGGGTGGTGATCTACATGCCGATGGTGCCCGAGGCGGTGGTGGCGATGCTGGCGTGCGCGCGGCTCGGCGCGGTCCACTCGGTGGTGTTCGGCGGGTTCGCCGCCTCGGAGCTGGCGGTGCGGATCGACGACGTACGCCCGAAGGTGGTCGTCGCCGCCTCCTGCGGCGTCGAGCCGTCCCGGGTCGTCGCCTACCACCCGATCCTCGACCGGGCGCTGGAACTGGCGGCGCACGCGCCCGAGCGGTGCGTGGTGCTCCAGCGTGAGCGGCTCACCGCCGCCCTGGTGGACGGCCGCGATCTGGAGTGGGCCGCGCTGATGGCCGAGGCGCGTCCCGCCGACCCGGTGCCGGTCGCCGCGACCGATCCGCTGTACGTGCTCTACACCTCGGGTACCACGGGCCGTCCCAAGGGCATCGTCCGCGACAACGGCGGCCACGCGGTGGCGCTGCTCTGGTCGATGCGGAACATCTACGACGCCTCACCCGGCGACGTCTTCTGGACCGCCTCGGACGTCGGCTGGGTGGTCGGCCACTCGTACATCGTCTACGGGCCGCTGCTGCTCGGCGCCACCACCGTCCTCTACGAGGGCAAGCCGGTCGGCACCCCGGACGCGGGCGCGTTCTGGCGGGTCGTCGCCGACCACCGGGTGTCGACACTCTTCACCGCGCCCACCGCCTTCCGCGCGATCCGCAGGGCCGACCCGGAGGCGGAGCTGCTCGACGCGTACGACACCTCCTCGCTGCGCCACCTCTTCCTCGCCGGTGAGCGGCTGGACCCGGACACCTACCACTGGGCGGGCGACAAGCTGGGCGTCCCGGTGATCGACCACTGGTGGCAGACTGAGACGGGGTGGCCGATCGCGGCCGACCTGATGGGGCTCGACCCGCTGCCGCTCAAGGCGGGCTCGCCGACGGTGCCGGTCCCCGGCTACGACGTGCGGGTGCTGCGGGCCGACGGCGGGGAGTGCGCGGCGGGCGAGGAGGGCGCGCTGGCCATCCGGCTGCCGCTGCCGCCGGGGACCCTGCCCACGGTGTGGGGCGACGACGACCGCTACGTGGCCTCGTACCTGTCGGCCTTCCCCGGGTACTACCTGACCGGCGACGGCGGCTACCTGGACGAGGACGGCTACCTCTTCGTGATGGGCCGCACCGACGACGTGATCAACGTGGCCGGGCACCGCCTGTCGACCGGCGCCATCGAGGCGGTCCTCGCCGGGCATCCGGAGGTCGCCGAGTGCGCGGTGATCGGCGCCGCCGACCCGCTCAAGGGCCAGCTGCCGCGCGGCCTGGTGGTGCCTAAGGCCGGCGCGGGCCAGGACCCGGAACGGCTCAGGACCGAGCTGGTGGCGCGGGTGCGCGAGGAGATCGGGGCGGTCGCGGCCTTCCGCCGGGTGGACATCGTGCCCGCCCTGCCCAAGACCCGTTCGGGCAAGATCCTCCGCAAGACGATGCGCTCGCTGGCCGACGGCCGCGACGAGCCGGTGCCCTCCACCATCGAGGACCCGGCGGTCCTGGACGCGCTGCGCGGGGTGCTGCGGGAGAGCTGAGCGCCGCGGGCCCCGGCTACCAGGGCAGTGGGCCCCGCCCGCCGCCGCCCGCCGCCAGCAGGTAGGAGACGGCCAGCACGATCACCACGATCGCGGCGAAGACGTAGAGGGGCCGGAAGCGGTACACGCTCCGCTTCACCGCGAGCAGCCGCTGCCCGCGCCCGGGGACCGGGCGGCGCTGCTCAGGCGCCGGGCGCACGGCCCGCCCGAACCGCCGTCTCCAGTACACGAAGCGGTAGTACAACTTGGTCATCGCGGTCATCGTCGCCCCCCGGCGGTCGTCTGCTGCTCCCTCCATCGTGCACGCACAGGCGTGCGAACGGCCCGGACCCCGTCGGAAGGGGCCCGGGCCGTCGCGGTGGGACGGGGCTCAGTCGCGGACCGTCAGCACCTCGGCGAGGCTCCTGCGGCCGGTGCTCCTGGGTACGGGCGGGCCGTAGCCCAGCCGCAGCACCATCTGGACGTGGCCGGGGCCCTCGGCCGGGTCGCGCAGCAGCCAGCGCAGCGAGGGCTGCTCCAGGGCCCGGGTGACCGGGCGGCGCTGAGGCCGGCGCGGGTCGCGGTGAGCAGGACGCGCTGGAGCGCCTGCCCGGCGGCGAGCCAGTCGGCGGGTTCGTCGCTGGAGGGTGAGGAGCAGGGCCAGCTGCGGTTCCCGCTCGGAGTCGGCCCAGGGCCCGTCGGGGCGCTCCCCGAACTCCCGCGCGGGGGCCTCGCCTTCGCGCCTCCGGGGGCCGAGCGCGGACCGCGGGATCCCGTCGGGAGCCTCGTCGCCGGACCGCGGCCGGCTCTCCTCCTCGGCGCGGTGGCCGGAGGTCTCGCCCGCCTCGGCGTCGGCGAGGACGTCGAGCACCATCCGGTATTGCCAGCCCTCGGGGAAGACCAGGCGGGACCGTTCGGCGGTGGCGGCGCGGCCGAGCTGCTCGCGGACCACCTCGGGGATGCGCCTCTCCTCGTAGGGCTGCCGGTTGGTGCGGCGTTCGGCGACGGCCGGGTGGAGGGCGGCGGCCTCGCGTTCGATCTCGCCGCCGCGCGGCCGTACGGCGGCGAGCACGTCGCCGCCGGTGGCGGGCGGCAGCGGCGAGAGCCAGGCGTGCAGCCCGGCGCGGGCGGCCGCGACGCGCAGGTTGAACAGGGCGGCGCCGCAGCCGACGTGGAGCGCCCGGCGGCGCGGGTCCTCCTCCGGGAGCGCCCGGGCCGCGTCCGCCGGCACTCCCCTCAGGCGGCGAGGAACTCCCGCAGCGACCGCTTGAGCACGCCCACGAACCGGTCCCGCGTCTCCGCGTCGAGGAGGTCCAGGGAGAGGTACGGATTGAGGTCCTCCAGCTCGACCAGGAGCAGCTCCCCCTCGCGGGTGCGGCAGGCGTCGACCCGTGTGATGCCGTGCGCGAGGCCGTTCCACTCGAGGAAGCGGTCGGCGAAGGCCAGGTCGGCGGGGGTGGGGTCGTACGGCGCGAGCTCCCAGCGGCGCTCCGGGTCGGGGGCGTGCAGGGCGTACTGGAACACCCGGTCGACGTGGACGAAGGACACCTCGTACCGGAAGTCGACGCGCGGCTGGGCCAGGGTCGCGCCGTCGAGCCGGGCGGCCACCTCCTCACGGGGAAGGAAGGCGAGCCCCACCGAGTCGGCCCCGGCGACGGGCTTGACGGCGTACGTGGCCGCCTTTGGCAGCAGGGGCAGGTCGGCGGCGCGGTCGACGGTGGGGATGACCGGGTACCCGGCGGCCGTCAGATCGAGGAGGTACCCCTTGCCCGCCATGTCGCCCTTGCCGGTCAGCGGGTTGTAGACGCGCGTCCCGGCGGCGAGCGCATGGGCGCGGAAGGCGTCCCATGCCTCCTGGTGGTGGAGGACCGGCCCGCTGTTGCGGACCAGGACCGCGTCGAAGGAGTCGGCGAGCGCCCGAGCGTCCAGCGGGTGGCAGAGCGCGAGGTCGAACTCCTCACGCAGCCGGGCGGCGAGCCAGGCGTCCTCGTCGCCGTACCGGCGTCCACGCGCCGGGTAGGTGAGGTCGGTGACGAGCAGGAGGCGGGGGCGGGCGGGGACGGGCACGGGGGCTCCCTCTCGGGCGGGGCGACGGCGAGGCGTCAACCTACCCGCCGACGGCAGGGGTTCGGCCCGCGGCCCGCACTGTCACCACCAAGCGGCATCCTGGGCCCATGTCCTACCGTCACCCGCGCCAGACCTGCCCCGTCTGCCACCGCTCGGTCGCGACCCCGGGCGGCCGCTTCGCCCGCCACGACCCCCCGGACCACACCAGCACCCCCGGCTTCCTCATCAGTTGCACGGGCAGCCTCCGGCAGGCCCCGCCCGACGGGGAGCAGCCGCTCCTCTTCGAGGCGGGGGCGGCGGGGGCGGCGGGGGCGGACCAGCTGGATCTGTTCGGGATGGCCGAGGGCGGGGAGGAGGCCGGTGCCTCGGCGCAGGAACTGGGCGAAGCAGCGCCGGAGGGCGCGGAGGCGGGCGGCGAAGACCCCGCACGGTCGGCCTGAAACGCGATCACCGGTTCGCTACCGTGTACGGGTTCAGACATCGATTCCCCCGATCACCGAGACCGAAAAGATTGCTAACCGGCTTGAATTGCGATAAAAGCACCCTAGCCGCGAGCCGCGAGCCGCGAGCCGCGAGCCGCGAGCCGCGAGCCGCGAGCCGCGAGCCGCGAGCCGCGAGCCGCGAGCCGCGAGCCGCGAGCCGCGAGAGCGGGCGCGCGTGTGTGACCAGGGGCGGCTGGCGTGTTCGGTAGTCGGCCGCTCCGCGTGCCGGTGGGGCCGGACGCCCACCGCTGGAGCACCTTCCGCGGCGAACGCACCCTGGTCGTCGCCGCGCGCACGGTCACCTCGACCGTACGCGTTCTCGAAACGCTGCCTGCGCTGCTGTGCGACGACGCCCGCGTCTCCGTGGTCTTCGCCCACGACCCCACCTCCGCCTTCGACGAGGGAGTCCTCGACCTCCTCCACGCCGCGGGATGCCGGGTCGCCCCCTGGGAGCAGCTGACCCACCTCACGCCCGACCTGATCCTCACCGCCAGCGAGAACGTCGACGTTCCGGAGGGCGACTGCCCGGTGCTGGTACTGCCGCACGGTGTCGGCTTCCAGAAGCTCGTGCCGGATTCGCGGAGCGCGCGGGAGCGGCTCTCCGGGGTCGTACCGGACGCCCTGCTCGAGTCGGGGCGCGCCTGGCTGGCGATCTCGCATCCGGCGCAGGAGGAGCAGTTGCTCGCCACCCACCCGAAGGCGGCCGGGCGCACGCTGCTGGTCGGCGACCCGTGCTTCGACGAGCTGGTCGGCAGCCGGAGCCGGAGGGCCGTGTACCGCGAGGCGCTGGGCGTCGAGGAGCATCAGCGCCTGGTCATGGTCAGTTCGACCTGGGGACCGACCTCTCTCCTCGGCCGCCGCCCGGACCTGCTCCCGCGCCTCCTCGCGCGCCTTCCCGGAGACGGACACCGGGTCGGCGCGATCATCCATCCCAATGTGTGGTCGGCGCACGGCGCCTGGCAGATCCGCACCCTTCAGGCCGCCGCCCTGGACGCGGGGCTGCTGCTGATACCGGCGGTCCACGCGTGGCGGCCCGCGCTGGTCGCCGCGGATGTCCTGATCGGTGACCACGGTTCGGTGACCTTGTACGGAGCATCGACGGGCCGGCCCGTCCTGCTGGCCGCCTTCGGCGACGACGCGGTACCGGGAACAGCCGTCCACCACCTGGCCTCCCTCGCGCCCCGGCTCGACGTACGGGGCGACCTGCTCCAGCAGGTGGAGGACGCCGTACGCGAGCACACGCCCGAGCGGTACGCCGCGGTGGCCGCGCAGGCTTTCGCGGAGCCGGGGCATGCCCTCGCCCGGCTCCGCACCGCCCTCTACGAGCTGCTGGAGCTCCCGGAGCCGTCCGCGCCGCGGCCGGCCTCCCCGGTACTGCCGCTCCCGGACCCGCCCGCCGCCCCGGTCACCTCGTGGCAGGTGAGCACCGGCGTCACCCAGGACGCGGCGACGCCGGTCGTCAGCGTGCGCCGCTTCCCGGCAGCCGTCACCGCGTACGGCGACACGCCGCCGGAGTCCGCCACCCTCTTCACCCATCTGGCCAGCCTGGACGACGAGCACGATCGGCGGCTGACCGAGAGCGCCTCGGTACTCGCCCGGCGGCAGCCCGCGCCCACACCGGTGGCGGCGCTGCGCTGGATCGCGGACACCCTCGCCGAACTGCCCGGAAGCCTGCTCACGGCCTCAGCGGTACGCGCGGGCGGCTACCTGATCGGGATTCGGGACGGCCGTGTCGTGGAGGCGGCGGCCACCGGCCCGGCCCTGGACCCGAGCCTGCCCGCCGCCGTCGTCTACGCCTGCCTCAGGGCGGGGCTTCCCCTGGACGGCACCGAGGTGACACTGCGGATCGGTGGCGTGCGGGACGAGGACGTCCTCCTGCGCCTGCGTCCCGCCCCGCCGACCGGACAGCCGCCGCCGGTTCGGCGCGGGACGCGGGCTCAGCCGTCGCGGCCGTCCAACCGCCGCCGCAGCGCCTGAGCCGGGCCGAGGCTGCCGCGCGCCTCGTAGATGTCGGCGGCCCTGCTCAGGCACTGGCGCACCAGCTCCTCGTCGGTGCCCGCCCGCTCGACGACGTCGGCGAGCTGTTCCCATGCCTCCGCCTCGTAATGCATCCCGGCCGCCACCTCGGCCAGCTCACGGCACGCCTCCCGCAGCTCGCGGACGGCTCGCGCGGTGTCGCCGAGATGACCGTGGGCGACGCCGATGGCGGCCCTCACCCGGGCCGCCATCCGCCGGTCCGGCTCGGCGCGGTCCGCCAGTTCGTGCTGCGCCCGGAGCAGCAGGACCATGGCGCCCGCGTGCTCGCCCTGGGCATCGAGCGCACAGCCGAGGAAGAAGGTGGCGAGGGCGGCGCCGCGGGTGTCCCCGGCACGTTCGTTGAGTTCGAGGGAGCGCCGGTACGCCCCTGGTGCCTGGGACGGGTCGACGAGGTCCAGGTACCGGCCGAGGAACTCCTGGACGGAGGCGCGCAGGACGAGACGGCCGGTCGTCTCGGCCAGGGCGACGGCCCGCTCCAGCTGCTCTCCGGCCCGGTCCCTCTCGCCGAGGTCCAGCAGCGGGCGCGACAGCAGGGCGCGCAGCCGAGCTTCGCCCGCTGTGGCTTCTTCGATCTCCCCGGCCGTCTCCGCCCTGGCCGCCGCTGCCGCGGCCGCCTCGATGCCCAGCTCCATCGCCTCCGTCCACGCCCTGAGGTAGCGGTGGTACAGGAAGAAGACCGAGAACGCCTCGGCCAGCCGCCAGGCCAGGGCGTACCGCTCGTGCCGGACGGCCTCGCGCAGGACCGCGAGGATGGCCGAGCGCTCGGCGTGCAGCCATTCCAACGGCTGCGGCGCGTCGGCTGCGGCGAACGGGTTCTCGGCACCCCGCAGCAGGTCCGCGAGGCCGGCGATGCGCAGCCGCTCCTCGCGGAGCGCCCGGTCGGCGAGGGCGGTCAGCACGAGGTAGTGCGTGCCCACCCGCTCCGTCAGCGCCGCCGGGGCAGTCTGCGGCTCCTCCTCGGCCGCCAGCTCCCGGGCGTGCAGACGGACCAGGTCGTGCATGCGGTACCGGCCGTCGCCCATCGCCTCCACCAGACTGGCCTGCACCAGTACGCGCAGCAGGCGCTTCGTGCTCCTGGTGTCGAGGTCGGCGGCGACCGCGGCCACCCCCGCGTCGAAGGTGTGGAACGGCAGCAGGCCGAGCAGCCGGTAGAGCCGGGCCGTGTCGGGCGGCAGCAGCCGGTAGGTGGGGCCCAGGGCGACGGACACCGAGGACTCCTCTCCGTCCATCGCCAGCCCGGCCAGCCGGCCGGCCTCGTCGTCGAGTTCGGCGGCCAGTTCCGCCATGGTCAGGCTGTCGTCGAGGACCAGCCGTGCCGCCACGACCTGCAAGGCCACCGGCAGCCCCCCGCACAGTTCCACGAGCCGCAGCGCGGCCTCCCGTTCCGCCCCGACCGCCTCCGCACCGCATCGGTCCTTGAGCAGCTCCAGCCCGCCGTGCGCGTCCAGCGGCTTCACGGAGATCAGCCGGGCGCCGTTCTGGGCGGCCAGTTCGCCGAACCTCCTCTGGCTGGTGGCCAGCACCGCGCTGCCCGGCCCGTTGGGAATCAGCGCGCGGACCTGCGAGGGCTCGTTCACGTCGTCCAGGACCAGCAGGATGCGCAGGCCGGCCGTACGGGTCCGGAACAGGTTGACCCGCTCGGCGAAGGCGTCCGGGATGCCCAGTTCCGCTCCCGGCAGGGACCTCAGGCACATGGCCAGGGCCTCGGAGACGTCCCCGCCGGGGCCGGCCGACGGGGTGGCCTGGTCACGCAGGGCCGCGAAATCCACGTACAGGTGCCCGTCCGGGAAGCGCCCCTCGGCCCGTTCCGCGCATCGCCAGGCCATGGCCGTCTTGCCCACCCCGGGTACGCCGACCAGCACGTCGAGGCTGACTCTCGGGTCGTCGGCCGCCCGTCCGCCGAGCCTGGCGTCGAGCTCCGCGAGTTCCGCGTTCCGGTTGCTGAACGGCACCATGACGACCGGTACCTGGTTGGGTCGGACGGAGCGCGACGCCGCGGGTGAGGGTGGCGAGGGGACGTGGAAGTGGATGTCCCCGTGGACCGGGGAACCCTGGAGCATCAGCCCGTGGTTCACGCCCCCGCCGACCAGGTTGACGAAGCCACGCGAGGTGTCCGGAGCCACCTCGGACAGCAGCCGCGCCAGTTCCTCCACTGCACCGGAGTCCTCCTGGAAGACGTCCTCCAGCCGCCGCCGCAAGCGGGCCTGGACTCCCGCCTCGGCGTCGGCATCACCCGCCTCCCGCGCCCGGCCCAACTCCTCGTGGGCGCTCCGCAGCTCCTCCTCGGCGCCCGCCCCCGAGGCCCGCCGCCCGAAGAACCGGGTGAGTCCACTCTTCGCCCGCTCGAACGCCTCGGAGACGATCAGCCCGACCAGCGCCGTCGCCCCCGACACCGCGAGAGCCCCCAACTCGGCTTCCACCCAGCCCCCTTCGCTCATTCCCGCCCGCATGACAGTCGGACACCACCGTAGAGAGATCAAGGATGCCTGGACATCCGACCCATCACGCCCTGCGCCCGGGTCCATCCTCGCCTCTGCCGAGCCGGCCGTCCTCAGGAACCCGCACATTGCCGACCTCCAGTACCGCGAGAGACCCGACCGCGGGGAGCGACGGACAAGACCGGGCTGCGCACCGGATTCCGTACCGCTCAGGAGCGACCCTCTGCGACCTGTGCGTCCACGGCCGAGCGAAAGCGCCGCCCCCGTCGCACGGCCGCGCGTCCGTGTGCCGCGTGGTCGCAGGTGCCGCGCTGCCTCAGCGAGCACTCCGGCCTGCGGGGGTCGGCCGACGCCCGCAGGCC
>NZ_JBHXJE010000035.1:0-37105 GCF_042723275.1 Streptomyces sp. NPDC058373
CGGCATCGCCCACAAGAAGATCCGCCCCTACCGGCCGCAGACCAACGGCAAAGTCGAACGCTTCAACCGCACCCTGGCCGACGAGTGGGCCTACCGGAGGCCCTACACCTCGAACGACGAGCGCACCGAAGCCCTGGCAGACTTCCTCCACACCTACAACCACCACCGCTGCCACACCGCACTCGACGGGCACCCACCCATCAGCCGCGTCAACAACGCTGCGGGTCAATACACCTAGCAGATGTAAGGCCATCTCCGCCCCGACGCCCCCTACGCGTCCACCGGCAGACCCAGCCGAGGTAAGGGTCGCCTCCGGCCCGCTGCCCCGTACGTTCCCCGCCGTACGCGCCCCGTGTCCGCCCCGTACGTCGCGCGCCCCGTCCCGCCCCGTGCCCCACAAACCCGCAGGTCGCGCGCCCCGTAACGGCTGCGCGCCGCCCGCCCCGCATCCGCCGAGCCGCACGTTCCTCGCGCGCCCCGCATCCGCCGAGCCGCACGTTCCTCGCGCGCCCCGCATCCGCCGAGCCGCACGTTCCTCGCGCGCCCCGCATCCGCCGAGCCGCACGTCCCTCGCGCGCCCCGCATCCGCCGAGCCGCACGTCCCTCGCGCGCCCCGCATCCGCCGAGCCGCACGTCCCTCGCGCGCCCCGTGCGCTCCGCCGCACTTGCCCCGTTGGAAAACCTGAACCCTTTAGTTAGAGTGATGCTCAAACGGCGCCCCCGTCGGCACCACCCACCCCCGCTACCGCCACCAGGGGGCCCCATGCGTCTCACCCCCACCGAGCGTGACCGCCTGTTGATCTTCAACGCGGCTCAGCTCGCCCGTGCGCGGCAGGCGCGTGGGTTGCGTCTGAACGTTCCCGAGGCGACCGCGCTCATCTCGGACACCGTCTGTGAGGCGGCGCGGGACGGGGCGCGGCTGGTGGAGGCGGTCGCGGCGGGCCGGGCCGTGCTGGGGCCGGAGGATGTCCTGCCGGGCGTGGCCGACGTGCTCACCGAGATCCAGGTCGAGGCGGTCTTCGATGACGGGTCCCGGCTCGCCGTGCTCACCGACCCCGTCGGCGGCGGCCACGCCGGCGACCAGGCCCCCGGCGCGCTGCTCCCCGGCCCGCCCCACGCGGAGCGGCGACCGGAGGTGACGCTGCCGGTCACCAACACCGCCACGGTCCCGGTCAGCGTCACCTCGCACTTCCACTTCTTCGAGGCCAACCCGCGCCTGCGCTTCGACCGGGCCGCCGCGTACGGCATGCGGCTCGCCGTCCCGGCCGGCTCCTCCCTCCGCTTCGGCCCGGGGGAGACCCGGGAGGCGGGGCTGCTGCCGATCGGCGGGGAGCGCGTCGTCATCGGGTTCGCCGGGCTGGTCGACGGTCCGCTGGACGCCCCAGGCGCCCGCGCCGAGGCCCTGCGCCGCGCCGCCGCCTGCGGCTACCTCGGCGCCGAGCCCGTCGGGACCGAGCCCGCCCCGGAAAGCGCCCCCGCCCCGGAGACCCCCGCATGAGCGACCCCACCGGCCGGGCCCTGCCCGAGGACCTCACCCCGCGCCCCCGTGCCTTCCCCCACCTGGCCCGTACCCCGCACGGCCGCCGCACCGCCCCCGACGAGGCGGCCACCGCATCCGACCCCTACGCCTACGCCGCCGTCCACGGCCCCCGCGCGGGCGACCGGGTGCGGCTCGGCGACACCGGGCTGACGGTGCGCGTCGAGGCCGACTCGCAGCGGCCCGGTGACGAGTTCCTGGCCGGGTTCGGCAAGACGGCCCGCGACGGCCTGCACCTGCGGGCGGCCGCCGTACGCGACACCTGCGACCTGGTGATCAGCAACGTCCTGGTGATCGACGCGGTCCTCGGCATCCGCAAGGTCTCGATCGGCGTCCGCGAGGGGCGTGTCCACGCCGTCGGCCGCGCCGGGAACCCGGACACGCTCGACGGGGTGGACGTGGTGGTCGGCACCGGCACCACCATCGTCTCCGGCGAGGGACTGATCGCCACCGCCGGAGCCGTCGACACCCACGTCCACCTGCTCTCGCCCCGCGTCATGGAGGCCTCCCTCGCCTCCGGCGTGACGACCATCGTCGGCCAGGAGTTCGGCCCCGTCTGGGGCGTCGGCGTCAACTCCCCGTGGGCCCTGCGCCACGTCTTCGCCGCCTTCGACGCCTGGCCGGTGAACATCGGCTTCCTCGCCCGCGGCTCCTCCTCGCACCCGGCACCGCTGGTCGAGGCGCTCGCCGAGGGCGGGGCCTGCGGCTTCAAGGTCCACGAGGACATGGGCGCCCACACCCGCGCCCTGGACACCGCGCTGCGGGTCGCCGAGGAGCACGACGTGCAGGTCGCCCTGCACAGCGACGGCCTCAACGAATGCCTCTCCGTCGAGGACACCCTCCAGGTCCTCGACGGCCGCACCATCCACGCCTTCCACATCGAGGGGTGCGGCGGCGGCCACGTCCCCGACGTGCTGCGCATGGCGGGCGTGCCGAACGTCATCGGCTCGTCCACCAACCCGACGCTGCCTTTCGGCCGGGACGCCGTCGCCGAGCACTACGGCATGATCGTCTCGGTCCACGACCTCAAGCCCGAGCTGCCCGGCGACGCCGCGATGGCCCGGGACCGCATCCGCGAGTCGACGATGGGCGCCGAGGACGTCCTGCACGACCTGGGCGCCATCGGCATCACCTCCTCCGACGCGCAGGGCATGGGTCGCGCCGGGGAGACCATCCGCCGCACCCTCCAGCTCGCCGCCAAGATGAAGCGCGAACGCGGCCCCCTCGACGGCGACGGCGAGGGCGACGACAACGCCCGCGTCCTGCGCTACCTCGCCAAACTCACCGTCAACCCGGCCCGCGCACACGGCCTCTCCCATGAGGTCGGCTCGCTCGAACCCGGCAGACTCGCCGACATCGTGCTGTGGCGCCCCGAGTACTTCGGCGCCAAGCCGCAGCTCGTCCTGAAGTCCGGATTCCCCGCCTACGGCGTCACCGGCGACCCCAACGCCGCCACCGACACCAGCGAACCGCTCGTCCTCGGCCCCCAGTTCGGCGCTTACGGGGCGAGCGCCGCCGACCTCTCCGTGGCCTTCGTCGCGGGCGCCGCCGTCGGCCTCGGCGCCGACGCCCTGCCCACCCGCAGGCGCCGCGTCCCAGTGCGCGGCACCCGGAACATCGGCCCCGCCGACCTCCTCCTCAACTCCCGCACCGGCCAGGTCGACGTGGACGCCCGCACCGGCCTGGTCACTCTGGACGGCGACCCGGTCCGCTCCGGCCCGGCCGACTCCGTCACCCTCAACCGCCTCTACTTCCTCTGAGGACCGCCATGTCCGACGCGCCCGCCCCGTCCCTGCGCGGCACCGTCCCCGCGGGCTTCCGCATGCCGCCCGAGTGGGTCCCGCACCTGCGCACCTGGATGGCCTGGCCCGGCCCCAACCCGACCTTCGAGACCGCCGCCGAACTGGCGGGAGCGGAGCGCGCCTGGGCCGATGTGGCCCGCGCCGTACGCCGCTTCGAACCGGTCACCGTGATCGCCGGACCCGGCCGCGCCGAGGGCGCCCGCGCCCTCCTCGGCCCCGGCGTCGAGGTGGTCGAACGCCCGCTGGACGACGCCTGGATGAGGGACATCGGCCCGACCTTCGTGACCCGCGCGGACGGTGCCCGCGCCGCGCTGGACTGGACGTTCAACGGCTGGGGCGCGCAGGAGTGGGCCCGCTGGGAGCACGACGCGCGGATCGGCGGAGAGGTGGCGGCGCTGGCCGGGGTGGCGGCGTACCGCACGGGGCTGGTCAACGAGGGCGGCGGGCTGCACGTCGACGGCGAGGGCACCGTGCTGCTCACCGAGACCGTCCAGCTCGACCCGGACCGCAATCCGGGGCTGACCCGCGCCGAGGTGGAGGCCGAGATCCACGCGGGGCTCGGGACCCGCAAGGCCGTGTGGCTGCCGCGCGGGCTCACCGCCGACTACGGGCGGTTCGGCACCCGGGGCCACGTCGACATCGTCGCGGCGTTCGCCCGGCCCGGCGTGGTCGTGGCGCACACCCAGCCCGACCCCGCCCACCCCGACCACGAAGTCTGCCGGGAGATCGTCGCCGTGCTGCGCGCCGAACGGGACGCGGCGGGCCGCCCGCTGGAGGTGGTGGAGGTGCCCGCGCCCACCGTCCTGGAGGTGGACGGCGCGTGGGCCGACTACTCGTACATCAACCACTACCTCTGCAACGGCGGCGTCGTCCTCTGCGCCTTCGACGACCCGCGCGACGCCGAGGCCGCCGCGATCTTCCGCCGCCTCTTCCCGGAGCGCACCGTCGTCCCCGTCGACGCCCGCGCCGTCTTCGCGGCGGGCGGCGGCATCCACTGCGTCACCCAGCAGGAACCCGCCCCCGCCCCCGCCGCACGCTGAGACCCTCCCGCCATGCCTATCGCCCCCACCCCGCCGAGCGGCCCGGAGCCCGCGCCGCGCCGCACGCCCCGCCGCCAGGCGCCCGGCCTCGAAGTGGTGCTGCGCACCGCCATGGAACTCATCGCCGAGCACGGCCTCGACGGCCTCACCATGGCGGGGCTGGGCCGCGCGGTGGGCATGAGCAGCGGCCACCTCCTCTACTACTTCCGCACCAAGGACGAGCTGCTCCTGCGCACCCTGGAGTGGAGCGAGGGACGCCTCGCGGTACGGCGCCGCGCCCTCCTCGACGGTGACGAGGCGGGCGCCGCCGGCCCTGCCCGGCGCCTCGACGGCTGCCTGGAGCTGTACCTCCCGCCCGGCCCCCGCGACCCGCACTGGACGCTCTGGCTGGAGGTGTGGAACCGCTCGCGCCGCGCCGGGGAGGACGGGCTGCGCCGCCAGGCGGCCATCGAAGCGGCCTGGCAGCGCGACCTCGCCGCCCTCGTCGCCCAGGGCGTGGCGCGCGGTGCGTTCCGCCCCGTCGCGCCCGGGCCTTGGGCCGCACGCCTCGGCGCCCTCCTCGACGGCCTCGCCATCCAGCTCGTCGTCGGCCTCCCCGGCCTCACCCGCCCCGCCGCCCTGTCCCACGCCCGGGCCCACGTCGCCGACACCCTGCTCGCGTAGTGCCCCGCCCGTCCCGCGTACCGCCCTGAAAGGCGACGCCACCCGGCGGCCGGATTCCCGCCCGCGCGGCTCACTTCGGTGGACCCGGCGCCGCCTGGCCGGAGCCGGCCCGCCGGCACCCCTCCGGGCGCTTCCCGGGGACCGCGAAGCACACAAGTAACCGAGATGGTTGCCCCGTGCATCTGTGTCGGAATGGATCATTCCGGCACTGTGCCGCTCATGGGACGACAGCAGTGGAAGGAAATCTGGGTCGGCTCGGCCGGCAACATGGTCGAGTGGTTCGGCTGGTTCGTGTACGCGAGTTTCGCCACGTACTTCGCCGACCGGCTCGCCGTCCGCCGCCGACGCCGCTGCCCCTCCGGTCGCCGACGCCGCTTCCGGGCTCCGCGAAAACGGACGCCCCGTTCGTATCCTGAGACGCCCTGGGGCGCGGGGGAGTCTCTGTGGAAGACTGCCCCCGTGCCCACGTTCGCCATGATTATCGGCAGCAGGCGCGCCGGTCCGCAGTGACCGCCCCGCACCACCACGTGCGACGCGGCCACCGTGCCCCAGACCCGCGCGCAGACCTCTCGCACCCGCGAGGGGTCTTTTCGTTTGTCGGCCCCGACCGGGCCACGGCGAGGCGCACGAGAGGATGGGGGCAAGTGGAGCCAAGCATTCCGGAGCCACTCACCCGACAGGAGTCACCACCGCATGACCAGCCAGGCCACCCCCGAAGAACCCGCTGAGCGCGCCCCGTCGGACGAGACGAAACCGCAGGTCGCGCGCGACGTACGGGGCGACGACGGGGCGCGCCCCGCGCCCGCCTCCGCCCTCGCCCCGGCCCCCGTCTCCGCCGCCCGCCCCGCGACGGACACCGCCGCCGTGGACGCCGCCGTGGAGCGCTCCCTGCACGTCTTCGACACCACGCTGCGCGACGGCGCGCAGCGCGAGGGCATCAACCTCAGCGTCGCCGACAAGCTGACCATCGCCCGGCACCTGGACGACTTCGGCGTGGGCTTCATCGAGGGCGGCTGGCCCGGCGCCAACCCGCGCGACACCGAGTTCTTCGCCCGCGCCCGCGAGGAGATCGCCTTCCGCAACGCGCAACTCGTCGCCTTCGGCGCGACCCGCCGCGCGGGCGGCCGCGCCGCCGACGACCTCCAGGTCAAGGCGCTCCTCGACTCCGGCGCCCCCGTCGTGACCCTGGTCGCCAAGGCCCACGACCGCCACGTCGAGCTGGCGCTGCGCACCACGCTGGACGAGAACATCGAGATGGTCCGCGACACCGTCTCCCACCTGCGCGCCCAGGGCCGCCGCGTCTTCGTCGACTGCGAGCACTTCTTCGACGGGTACGCCGCCAACCCCGCCTACGCCAAGGCGGTCGTCCGCGCCGCGAGTGAGGCCGGGGCCGACGTGGTCGTCCTCTGCGACACCAACGGCGGCATGCTGCCCGCGCAGATCCAGGCCGTCACCGCCACCGTCCTCGCCGACACCGGCGCCCGCCTCGGCATCCACGCCCAGGACGACACGGGCTGCGCCGTCGCCAACACCCTCGCCGCCGTCGACGCCGGCGCCACCCACGTCCAGTGCACCGCCAACGGCTACGGCGAGCGCGTCGGCAACGCCAACCTCTTCCCGGTCGTCGCCGCCCTGGAGCTGAAGTACGGCCGCACCGTCCTCCCCGAAGGCGCCCTCGCCGAGATGACCCGCATCTCGCACGCCATCGCCGAGGTCGTCAACCTCACCCCCTCCACCCACCAGCCCTACGTCGGCGTCTCCGCCTTCGCCCACAAGGCCGGACTGCACGCCTCCGCGATCAAGGTCGACCCCGACCTGTACCAGCACATCGACCCTGAACTGGTCGGCAACCGCATCCGCATGCTCGTCTCCGACATGGCCGGCCGCGCCTCCATCGAGCTGAAGGGCAAGGAGCTCGGCATCGACCTCGGCGACGACCGCGCCCTGGTCGGCCGCGTCGTGGAGCGCGTCAAGGAACGCGAGCTGGCCGGATACTCCTACGAGGCCGCCGACGCCTCCTTCGAACTCCTCCTCCGCGACGAGCTGCGGCGCGGCGGAACCGACGGAGCCGGAACCGGGGACGGGGCCCCGGCCCGCTTCTTCCGCGTCGAGTCGTGGCGGGCGATCACCGAGAACCGCCCCGACGGCACCCATGCCAACGAGGCCACCGTCAAACTCTGGGCCAAGGGCGAGCGCATCCTCGCCACCGCCGAGGGCAACGGCCCCGTCAACGCCCTCGACCGCGCCCTGCGCGTCGCCCTGGAGAGGATCTATCCCCAGCTCGCCAAGTTCGAACTGCGGGACTACAAGGTCCGCATCCTGGAAGGCCGCTCCGGCACCGACTCCACCACCCGCGTCCTGATCTCCACCGGCGACGGCGACGGCGAGTGGTCGACGGTCGGCGTCGCCGAGAACGTCATCGCCGCCTCCTGGTGCGCCCTGGAGGACGCCTACACCTACGGCCTCCTCCGCGCCGGGGTGGAGCCCGCCGAGTAACCACGGCCCGGCGGCGGGGCCACCCGGACCCACAGCAGCCCCGCCGCCCGCGCCGCGCCCCCCGCCTTCGATCACCCGTTCGGCGCGTTTCGTCCCGACCCGGGTTAGCGTGGAGGTATGAGGCGAGCCGTAGTCCGCCAGTCCATACGCCGGGGCGCCCTCATGGTGTCCGGGCCTCTTCTCGCGCTGGGCGCCGCCGGGGCGATGGCCGCCCCGGCCGTGGCCGCGCCCCCACCGGCGCAGACCCAGAGCGTCGGCGCTCCTGCCGCGCAGGCCCCGCAGGCCGCCCCGCGGGCCCCCAACGCCGCGACCGTCTCCCAGGTCGCCACGGCCTGGCGCGAGGGCCCGGTCTTCGTCGACTCGGACGTCTCGGACCAGCTCTCCGACGCCGACGCCCGCGACCTCTCGCAGCGGATCCAGGACAGCGACAAGGCGATCTTCGTCGCGGTCCTCCCGGCCACCTTCACCGACGACGTCGGCGAGACGCTCAACCAGCTCCGCAGCGACACCGGCATCACCGGCCTGTACGTGCTCCGCATCGGCGACGACCTCTACGCCCGCGCCGACCAGTCGGTCCTCTCCCCGCAGGCCACCCAGAACCTCCAGGCCCGCTTCGCGGACACCACCCCCACCGCCTCCCAGCTCAACGGCCTGGTCGACAACGCCACCCAGAACATGGGCGGCCGCGCCCCCACCTCCTGGTCGTCCAGCGAGGGCGTCCCCGGTTCCACCTGGCTCGGCCTCGGCATCGCCGCCGTGGTCGTCGGCGGCACCGCGTACACGATGACCCGGCGGACGAAGAACCGGCGCGAGCAGGCGCAGCAGGAGGCGCTCGGCAAGCTGCGGGTCGTGGTGGACGAGGACATCACCGCCTTCGGCGAGGAGCTGGAGCGGCTCGACTTCCGCCCCTCGGAGCCCGGCGCCGACGACGAGATGCGCGGCGACTACGAGCGCGCCCTCGACGCCTACGAGAACGCCAAGTCCCTCATGGACCACGCCCGCAAGCCAGAGGACGTCCGTGAGGTCACCAAGGCGCTGGAGGACGGCCGGTTCGCGCTCGCCGTGCTCGACGCCCGCCGCTCCGGCCGCGAACTCCCCGTACGCCGCGCGCCGTGCTTCTTCGACCCGCGCCACGGCCTCTCGGCCGCCGACGTCACCTGGGCCCCGGCCGGCGGCGCACCCCGCGAGGTGCCCGTCTGCGCCGCCGACCAGCAGCGGCTGGAACAGGGCGAGGAGCCCGACATCCGCACCGTCGAGACCGACGCCGGAGGCCGCCGCCCGTACTGGGAGGCAGGCCCGGCGTACGGCCCGTGGGCGGGCGGCTACTTCGGCGGCGGCCTGCTCCCCGGCCTCCTCGTCGGCACGATGCTCGGCCACATGATGATGAGCCCCGCCTACGCCTCCGCGTACGGCTCGGCCGAAGGCTTCGGCGACGGTGGCGGAGGCGGCTTCGAGGGCGGCGACGTCTCGGGCTCCGACTTCGACCCCGGCGACTTCGGCGGCGGAGGCGGCGGCTTCGGGGACGGCGGCGGCTTCGGCGGAGGCGGCGACTTCGGCGGCGGTTTCTGACCCCGGCCCACCACGGCCAGGACCAGACGTACGACTCCGGGGGCGCCCCTCACCCGAGCGGGCGCCCCCGGCCCGTCTCACCGCCCGGCGACCACCCGGGCCGCGGCGGTCCCCAGCCCCGATGGCCCGAGCCCGTTGGGCCCGATCCCGCGCGGCGCGGCCTCGATCACGCGCCGCACGCCGGGGGAGTGGTGGCTCAGCTCCTCCTCCTTGTACCGCACGCACCCGCGATGCCAGGTCAGGATGGCCGAGAGCCAGTTCTCCAGCTCCCGCACGTACCCGTCCAGCACCTTCCTGGCCCGCCCGTCCAGCTGGAAGTCCTCGTACAACACCGGCATTTCGTGCGCGACGATGTGCTGGAACTGCTCCAGCCGCGCGTTCATCAGCGCGTCCACGTGGGCGAGCCCGGTCGGATAGTCGCAGTCGAAGAAGTTCTGCGTGACGAGGACGGCGTTGTGGATCTCGCCCTCGAACTCGACCTCCTTCTGGTACGAGAAGACGTCGTTGATCAGCGCGCCGTAGTCCGAGACGGCCTTCTCCATCGCCTGGACGGTGCCCGAGCGGTACACCTCCTCGGGCACGATGTTGCCGTGGCGCAGGCGGCACAGGCTCATCGTCAGGTCCGAGCCGAAGGTGGCGCGGCGCATCTCCATGTAGTCGATGGGGTCGGGGATGCGGCCGATCGCCTGGTTGTCCAGCTCCCAGACCCAGCTGTCGAGCATCGTCTCGATGGTCTGCCGGAACTCGCGGCGCGCCTTCTCCGGCATCGCCGAGGCGGTCCGCGCCCACAGATCGGCGAGCGACCGTTCCAGCGCGCTGGTCGGCACCGGCCCCGCCGTCGGCTGCTCGACGGGCATGAAGTCCCGCAGCCGGTCGGTGCAGAGCTTGGCGCCCGCGAAGTTCCGGGTCCGCCCGAAGACCGCCGGGTAGTAGTCGTCCCCGTAGGTGCCCCAGGTCAGCCACTGCGAGGCCAGGTCGAGTTGTTCCAGGTCCGCTTCCGGGTGCAGCCCCGCCGCGCAGAGCGGGAAGTCGTACCCGGCCAGCGCCTCCTCGTCCCACACGTCCGAACCGGGCACCCCCGGCTGCGGCACCAGCAGACCCATCCGGTGCGCCCACTCGATCGTGTGCACCCGGGACTGCTCCAGGGCGGGCGAGAGCCGCGTTGGGAACGGCAGCTTGAAGTCCGGCAGCAAGGACGCCCCCGTCCTCTGGAACGGCACGTGCGAGAAGCTGCGCGCCCGCTGCCGCGCCGGGCGACCGAAGAACGTGCCCACGTCCAGCGCGGAGGTGCCCAGGGTGCCGCCCGCCAGCGCCGAGGCCAGCGCGCCGAGCGACCCGCCCGGCGTCGGCGGCGCCTCGCCGCCGTCGACGGCCCCCTCGTTCATGTACCGGCTGGAGCGCATGTGCCACTCGTGGCCGCCCGACTGCCAGTCCTGGAGCCCCTTCACGTACGCCAGCACCGAGGCGCACTCGGCCGGGTTCAGCCCCTTGTCGGCGAAGAGAGGGCCCAGTTCGGTCAGCGCGGTGTTCTCGAACTGCTGGAGCCGCGAGGTCAGCAGGTCGTTGACGGCCTCCGCCGCCTCCTGCGTGGAGCACTCCAGGAACCGTTCCAGCACGAGGACGCCGTTGCTCAGCTCGCCCTCCTCCTCGACCTCCCGCTGGTAGGAGAAGAGGTCGTTGCGCAGGTGGACGCCGTCCGAGAAGGCGTCGGTCAGCACGCGCAGCGGCCGTGAGTACGCCACCGCCTCCGGCACCTCGGCCTGCGCCGCGTACTCGATGAGCCCCGCCGACCAGGGCGCGCCGCCGACCTTGCGGCGCATCTCGATGTACTCCAGCGGGTTGGAGACGCGGCCCGCGTTGATGTTGGAGAGCTCCCACATCGACTCGTTGAGCAGGTTCTCCGTGGAGAGCGCGAAGCGGCGCCGCCAGTCCTCGGACATCGCCGGAACCGTCCGCGCCCACAGGTCCGCGAGCCCCGCCTCCACCGGATTCTGCGGCTCCGGGAAACCGTCGGCCAGATCCATCGGCATGAACGCCGGGAGCCGCTCCAGGTACGCCTTCGCGCCCTCACGGTCCTGCGTCCGCTTGAACAGCTCCAGGAAGTGGTCGTCGAAGAAGAAGACCCACACGTACCAGTCGGTCACCAGCGACAGCGCCGGACCGTCGCAGTCCGGGTGCGTGTACGCGCAGAGCAGCGCGTAGTCGTGGGCCTCCAGGTCGGCCAGGTCCCAGACGCCCGACCCCTCCAGCATCCCCATCTCGTCCGCCCACTCCCGGGCGTGCGCACGCGCCTCTTCGAGATGAGGGTTGAGCCGCGCCGGGTACGGCACGTAGAAATCGGGCAGGACAAAGGGCTGTGTCACGGTCGAGCCTTCCACACGGTGATACCGGCGGCCCGATCACTACCCGCCCGCCCGACCCGTCAGCCGGACGGCGGTGTTGTCATACGAGTGGACCGGCGGTCGCGTGTACGAACGCCGCCCAGGCGGCTGGTGTGACGTCGAGGACGGGGCCCGCCGGGACCTTGGAGTCGCGGACGTGGACCTTGGTGGGGTGGGCGGCGACCTCTACGCAGTTGCCGCCTGAGTTGCTGCTGTAGCTGGACTTGCGCCAGTCGTAGGCGACCTCGACGCAGTCGCCGCCTGCGTTGCTGCTGTAGCTGGACTTGAACCAACCCAGGTTACGGACGGAGGGGGCCTCGCTGGTCATCTCACTCCAACAGTGTGTTCAGCAGGCTCTTGGTCCTCTGTGGTGAGAGGGCCTGCGACCGCAGCATCCCATACCTCTGCTGATAGGCACTGACCTCGTCCGGGTCATCCATGAGGAAGCCGTTGTGCTGCCCTTCCGCATACGCGAGGTGGTCGTGGTCAGGCGTTTCGAGAAGAACGAGAGGTCCCGCAAGTCCCGCATGGGCGTCTGTCGCGGTCAGCATCACCTGGATGCCGATGAACGGGAGATCGGCGCATTCGCGTAGGTGCCGGACCTGCCGACGCATGCCATCAGGATTTCCCATGTGCCGCTGGAACACGCTCTCTTCGATGATGAAGTTCATCACGGGCGGCGGCTCCCTGTGCAGCAAGTTCTGGCGGTCCAACCGTGCTCGTATGGCCACCTCCGTTGCTTCCGAGCTGAGCGGAGGAAAGAGGTTGGCGTAGATCTGCTCTACGTACTCAGGCGTTTGAAGAAGGCCGGGAATGACGTGGTTCTGATACGAGAGCAGCGTCAACGCCTCCTGCTCGTGCTCCACGAACTCTTGGGCGAAAGCCGGGTAGCGCTCCCTGTCCGGCATCTTGGACACCGCCGTTGCCAGCGCCCGCTTGGTGTTGAGGATCGTGTCCAGCAGCTCGGCCAAGTCCGCCTTGAGCCGCCGCCGACCCTGCTCGATCGAGGCGAGCGTGTCTTCCCCGACCTTGGCTGTGTCCGCCAACTGCGGCTGGGTCAGTCCGGCTGAGCGCCGAAACTCGGCCAGTTGGGCCCCTACCACTTCCCACGACGTGACCTTCTTGCTGGACTTCTTTCGCTGCTGCATACGCACTCCTCGTCCCGACGCGCCCCGTCGCGCACCCGACACGACCCGTACAACGGATTCGTACGGGTCGACGCCCTGCACAAGGCTAGTGACGGTGGGTGACCGTAGGAGGGTGAAAACCGAAACCCGACTTCCCGCGCGCTGTGAGCGCTTCTACCGCCGCGAGCGCCGATCCGTCCCCGCAGCCAGGGACTTCACCGCCCCAACGCCCTGCTCCACGGTGTCCCGCCGGGGCGCGGCTTCCGCCTCTTCGTGCTCCGGGCCGACGACGGCGGCGTACGCGTCGAGGTCCACGACAGTGGCGACGGACACCCCGCGACCCGCGCCCCCGGCGACGAGGCCGAGTCCGGCCGGGGCCTGCTCCTGGTCTCCGCCCTCGCGGACGACTGGGGGGTGGGGGAGCGCGACCCGGGCAAGATCGTCTGGTGCTCGTTCCGTCCCGTGGGCGTCAGTTGCCCGGGAAGGTGACGCCGGTCAGCTCCTCCGACAGGCGCCAGATACGGCGGGCGTCCTCAAGGGAGCGCAGGCGGGAGTAGAGCTTCTGCTCGGCCGGGGGGCCGCCGAGGTGGCCGGGGCCGCTGGGTCCGTACAGCTTGCCGCCCCCGGCCTCGGGCGCCGTGGCCGCGTACAGCGCGGGGAACTTCGCGCTCTCGACGGTGCCCAGGAGGATGCCCCGGGCGGAAAGCGCCTTGATGAACCGCCGCCCGGGGGTGTCCTTGGCGCGGCCGACCTCGGGGCGGGCGGCGAGGAGGTTGGTCGGGGCGACGCCGGGGTGCGAGAGGTTGCTCGTGAGCTCCCAGCCGTGCGCCCGTGCGCGCCGCTCCAGTTCGAGGCCGAAGAGGCCGAACGCGATCTTGGAGTGGCTGTACGCCTTCATGCCGTTGTAGGAGGACTCCCAGTGGGGGTCCTTCCAGTTGATCGCGTTGCGGTCGGCCGCCACGCTGATCTGCGAGGTGACGCGGGCCCGCCCGGCGCGCAGCAGCGGCAGCAGCTGGGCGGTGAGGGCGAAGTGGCCGAGGTGGTTGGTGCCGAACTGCAGCTCGAAGCCGTCGGCGGTGGTGCGGCGCTCCGGCGGGGTCATGACGCCCGCGTTGTTGACGAGGAGGTGGACCGGGCGGCCCTCCTCGCGCAGGGCCTCGCCGAGGGCGGTGACCGAGGCGAGCGAGGACAGGTCCAGAGTGCGCAGCGACACCTCGGCCCCGGGGGTCGACCGCCGGATCTCGGCGATCGCCGCCCGACCCTTGTCCTGGTTGCGTACGGGCAGCACCACCTCGGCGCCCGCGCGGGCCAGCCTCGCGGCCAGGCCCAGCCCGAGGCCGTCGCTCGCGCCGGTGACGACGGCGCGCTGCCCGGAGAGGTCGGGCACGGTGATGTCGAGGGGTTTGCGGGGCACGGTTCCTCCTGCGGTGTGCGGTGATCTCCCTGTGGTACCGGTCTCCCGCCGAGCCCCAGCCCTGGTGCGGTCGGCCGCGCCCGTCCGCGACGCGTGCCGGTCGCGGTACGGCGAGGCTGGTGGTGCGCACCGTCCAATGTATGCGATGGCTACAATGTATTCAACGACTACATCGGAGTGGCGTGCGGACTTACGCTGAGGTCATGGAGAAGCGCCCCTACCACCACGGAGACCTTCGCGCCGCGCTGCTCGCACGGGCCGGGCAGACCTTGCGCGAAAGGGGGGCGGGTGCCCTGTCGCTGCGGGAACTGGCCCGCGACCTCGGGGTCAGCCCGGGCGCGCCCCGCCGCCATTTCGCCACCAAGCAGGCCCTGCTGGACGCCCTGGCGCTCGACGGCTTCGAACGCCTCGTCGAGGCCACCGCCGCCGCGCAGAGCAGCGCGGGTCGGCCCTTTCCCGAACGGCTCGACGCCATGGCCCGTGCCTACGTCGGCTTCTCCCTCTCCGACCCCGCCCTGGTCGGCCTCATGTTCTCGGCCAAGCACAGCCCGGAGGCGTCACAAGGGCTGCGGGAGGCCGCCCTCCGCTGGGTCGACCAGGGGCTCGCGCTGATCCGCGACGGCCAGAGCCGAGGCGAGGTGCGCGAAGACCCGCCGGACCGCGTCGCCCTGACCGTCCTGGCGCCCCTGCACGGCTACACCGGCCTCGCGTCGAGCGGCGTCCCGCTCCCGCAGACCCCGGACCAGGGGCTGGACGACGTGATCGCGGCCATCGCGCGCGCCTGCGCGCCGGCGTGAGCGCCGCGCCCCTGACGCACACCGTCCGGTCCGGGCGGAGTGAGTGGGCGGGCCCCTCACCACGGCCCCTCGCCCCGGTAGGGCGGCGCCACCGGGTCCCAGGAGTGGTCATGGCGGGCGACCACGCGCCGCAACTCCCGCGCCCCGCGCCGGGACATGGCGCGCCCGACCCTGTCGAGCAACTCCCGGGACTCCCATGGGTCGGGGCAGCAGTAGCAGGGGACGTGCTCCTGATGGGGCCAGGTCCGGCTCCGCGGCTGACGCACGTGCGTGGCCCAGGCGTGCAAGGCCTCGGCCACGGAGCCCGGCCACAGGTAGCTCCGCGAGCGCTCCAGCCGCGACAACTCGGCCAGCGCCCCACCCGACAGCCCGTCGGTCACAGGCGACTTCTCCCAGGGCCTCCGGCGCCGGCGAAGCCCGGCCCGCACCCTGGCCGGTGCCTTACGCGGCACGTGCCTTTCGGTGGTTCGTCATGCCGGACAGCCTGGCACGGCCGGGCTTTCCGCCACGCCGCGTTTTTCTGGAGGTGCCATAATTCCCTTCCTATGGACAGCAGTTGGGTGATCGGGCTCATCACCGGCGGGACGGCCGTCGTCGCCAGCTGGGTCGCCGGGCTCGGCGCCACCCGGTCGGCGCGCGTACAGGCCGAGGTCACCTCGCGGGCGGCCCGCGCCGCGGAGACACGTACCCGGCGGCGCGACGCCTACCGGGAGATGAGCGCGGCGGTGCACGGCCTGTCAGAGGTGTTCTGGCGGGTCGAGGAGGCGGATGCCGCCGCGGCGGGCCGGTCGCGGACCGACATCCTCACCCAGATGGGCACCGCCGCCCGGACGGCGCTCAACGAGGTGACCCGGGGCAGCCGCGAAGTCGTGCTGGAGGGGCCCGCGCCGGTCGCCGACGCGGCCCAGGCGCTGCGGCACGCCGCGCTCACCACCACCGGCCTCCTCGGACGCCTGACCACGGGCGGCGAGGACGAACGCGCCCGCTACGACGCCGCCTACCAGGAGTTCCGCAGCCAGCACCTGGCCTTCCTGGAACTGGCCCGGGTGGCGCTGGAGGCCGATTAGCCCGCCACCATCACGGGCCGGCCGACCCCCGCCCTCGTGCCGGGCTACCGGGTGGCGGGCTCCGCCTCCCACCACAGCACCCCGCTCACCGCCAGGTACGGCGTCCGCCCCGCGACCGTGCCCCCTTGCTCCAGTACCTCCGCGACCTCGGTCAGATGGGCCGCCAGCGAGGGCGCGCCCTCCCCGAAAGCGCCTTCTTCGTCGTGGTACTTCATGCCCAGCCGACCCAACCCCGGCCCCTCGCGCGCGTCGATGATCTGGGCGTCGCCGTCGCTCTCGGCCCATGGAATCCACCGGGGATGCCAGGACGGCTCGCCCTCCTCCTCGGGGTCGCCGTGCTCCCGCTCCTCCTCGGTGAGCCCCATCCACCGCGTCCAGTACCGCGCGATCCCGGCCGCGGAGAGCGGCGGCTTGACCGGGAGCACCGACTCGCCGCCCGCGCCGTCGTGGCAGCTCAGCGAGGCGAGCAGCTCGGCGGGGAAGCGTAGACGCAGGGCGGCCTCCGCCGCGGCCACCTGGGCCGGGTCGGCGGGCGGCGCCAACCGCTCGTACGACGCGGGCGCCCACTTCAGCAACCACGCGTCGATCCGCGCCCACGCCGCCCGCACGGCCCCGGCGCGCGCCTCGTCCTCGGCCGTCCTCGTCCTGTCGTCACTCATACGGCCGATCCCACCACACGCCACCGACAGGGCAGGGGGCGCCTCGGCGCGTTCGCCGGGGAGGTGGCCGACCTCGCCGACACCGAGCCGCCGCACGCCCTCCCGCCCTCTCGCCGGCCGACCCCGCCCTGGCCCGCCCGAGGCGACGCGGCCGCTCACCGAGCGGCCGACGGAGGCCGACGCCTCCGTCCCGTACGGCGGGCGGAGCGGTGGCCGATTCCGGGTGGTCGGCCGTACGGGGCGGGGCCCGTACCCGGCCGGGCCTCACCCCGCCCGTCGCTCCGCCTCCAGCGTCTCGCGCAGCCGCTCCAGGGTCTCGCGCATCGTCTCGGCGTTGCGCGCGTCCCGGTTCCAGACGCCGCTGACCACCGAGCCGAGGAACCACAGGACCCGGTTCCGCTGGTCCACGGCGGTCTCCGTCACCTCGGTCGCGGTGCCGTCCCCGACCGGGCGGAAGCGGTAGTCCCACGTCGCCACCGGCACCCCCCAGAACCGCACCCGGAAGGTGAACCGCTCACCCGGCCGCGCCACCATCACCCGGCAACGTGTCGACCAACTGCGGCCACTGGGGCCCTTGTTGGTCCCCTTGAACTCGGCGCCCACCGGTGCGGGCCCGACGCCCGCCGCCGTCCGCACGCACTCCGGGCTCCACCGGCCCATCGACGCCACGTCGGCGACCCGCTCGTAGACCGCCTTCGGCTCGGCCTCGATGACGGCCGCCACGGAAACCTCTGATGTGGTCCTCAACCGACCTTCGCCCCCCTCAGTTCACGCCAGTACGACCACCCCACCCAACCAAAGGGGACCCGGGGTCGGCCACCCGGTCACCGTCCGGGCCCGTCGCGGTCGGCCAACGCGCCGTACCCGGTCCGCACGGACACGCCCGCGCGGTCCGCGACCTCCCGAAGGCCGGTCGTCCCGTATCCCGAGGGCTTCCGGGCCGGCCTCGAACTCGGCTCCGGCACCGGCACCGACGCGCTGCGTCCGGCCCGGCGCGGCGCACTCCGGAGCGGACCGTCCGCCGGCCCCGGAAGGCCACCGGCCGGTGTAATACCGTCCCGACCATGAGCGAGAACGTGTACGTGGGCAACGCCCCCGAGGAGGCCGCGCTGGACGCCGGCTGGATCATGGGCCACTTCAAGGCCCCGGACGACCCGCGCCACAACGAGGCCGTCGAGATCAAGTGGGGCGTCCACGAGGCGGGCGACCGGCGCGCCGCCTGGGTGCGCGGCGAGGAACGGCAGGCGCTGCTCGTCCTCATCAGCGGGCGGTTCCGCATGGAGTTCCCCGACCGGGACGTGGTCCTCTCCGAGCAGGGCCAGTACGTCATCTGGGGCAAGGGCGTCGACCACTCCTGGGAGGCCGAGGAGCCGTCGGTCGTCATGACCGTCCGCTGGCCCTCCGTGCCGGGCTACCGCGTCCCGGGCACCGCAGCTCAGTGACCGGCGCCCTACGGAGCCCGGCGCACCGCGCGCCGCGCGCCCCCTGAACCCGCCCGCTCCGGGCCACCCCGGCCCGGAGCGGGGAGGCGACCCCGGCGGGGAGCGGTCCGGAGCGGGCGGAGGGCGGCGCCGACGGGTCAGCAGAGGGCGCGTCGGCCGGGGCGCGCGAGCGGCATCCGCTCCGCCCGCACACCCACGCCCAAGCCCCCATGCAGGAGCGCCCGCCCTCCGGTGAGGAGGACGGGCGCGCTCAGGAGGGGCGCACGGGCCCCGGTGCCCCTGCGGGGCCGACGGGCCGGGCGGAACCGGCCGGCGGGGTCAGGCGTTCTTGATGGCCGAGATGTCGAAGACCAGCTTGATCTTGTCGGAGACGAGGACGCCGCCGGTCTCCAGGGCCGCGTTCCAGCTCAGTCCCCACTCCGAGCGCAGGATCGAGGCGGTGCCCTCGAAGCCGACGCGCTCGTTGCCGAACGGGTCCTTGGCGGCGCCGTTGAACTCCAGGTCGATGGAGAGCGGGCGGGTGGTGCCGAGGATGGTCAGGTCGCCGGTGATCCGGTAGTCGTCGCCGAGGGCCTCCGCCTCGGTGGAGCGGAAGGTCATCTGCGGGAACTCCTCGGTCCTGAAGAAGTCGGCGCTCTTCAGGTGGCCGTCGCGGTCGGCGTTGCCCGTGTCGATGGAGTCCATGGTCACGTCGATCTCGGCGGAGGAGTTCGACGGGTCGGAGCCGTCCAGCTTCAGCGTGCCGGAGAACTCGCCGAACCCGCCCTTGACGTTGGTGACCATGGCGTGGCGGGCCACGAAGCCGATCGTGGTGTGTGCCGGGTCGATGGTGTAAGTGCCGGTCAGGGTGGCCAGGTCCGGGCCGGCGGTGCCGGGCGCGTCGGTGGTGGCGGTCTCGGTGGTCCTGCGGCCGAAGATGCCCATGAGTCTGCTCCTTGGGGACGTGCTCCGGGGCGGAGTCCGAAGCGGGGGAGAAACGGTTGAATGTTCAACGAGTTCGAAGGTAACGCGTTGCAGTTCAACTTTCAACATCTTCGGCTCGGTGCGTGCGGAGCAGGGCCGAGCCCCCCGTCCGGGCCGCGCGGGCGGGGCGGACGGGCCTTCCCGGGGCGGAGGTGCCGGTGGAGTCACCGGCGCCCGACGCGCCCCCTAGTTGGCCGGAACTGATCGATGAGGCCCTCTGGTGACCCGCGTAGAACTCGGGCACTATGCCTCTGCCCCGCCCAGCACGGCCTCCGCACCGCCCCCACGCCCCCCACACGTCCGCGTGCGCAGCACGCCCCGCAAGGAGGACCCCCATGAAGATCCGCTCGGCGCTGAGCGCCCTCGCCCTTGTCGCCGGGGCCGGGTTCGGCGTCATCGGCACCGCCCACGGCGCCACCGCCGCACCGGCCACCACCGGCACCGCCGCCGAGTTCGGCGCGGCCGCCACCAAGATCACCCACGCTCAGGCCACCTCGCGGTTCTCCTCCTCCGGCATCACCTGGTCGTCCTCCGGGGGCTGCTCCGACCGCAACGTCTCCACCTGTACCTCCTTCGACCAGCTGAATCTCGCCACCGCTCAGGGCGCCCAGACCCTCAAGTCGACCAGCGGCTGCGCCATCAACGTCACCGGCGGCACCGAGACCGGCCACGCCGGCGGCACCTACTCGCACTGGAACGGCTACAAGCTCGACTTCTCCAAGAGCACCTGCCTGGACAACTACGTCACCGGTACCTTCACCTACATCGGCCAGCGCGGCGACGGCGCCGCCCAGTACCAGTCGGGCTCCGGCAACATCTACGCCAACGAGGGCAACCACTGGGACGTGACCTACCACAACTGCGGCGGCTGCTGACCGGCCCGCCCAGGCCGCCGGTCCGTTTCGCGCCGGGCCCGCCCCGCCGCTAACCTCGGCGGTGCGGGCCCGGTCGCACCGGTCCGCCGGCGGGCCGGCGCCGCCACATCCCCCGTACGGCGGCAGCCGCTTGTGGGGTCCCTACGGCACCCGGTCCCCGGCGCCCATCCCCGGCGTTTGTCGGAACCCCATAACGCGCACCCCCTCTCGGCAGTCGAATGCACTGCGTACCCCTATCCTCCTGTGCAACCGCTCCAGGAAAACGGCCCGGAGACTGTGAGGAGTCGACGGCAGGTTCTCGGGGCCCGGGTTCGTAGAGTCGCTACATGACCGTTTTGGACGAGACAGCCGAGTCCGGGAGCGGGCCCGCCGACGCCCGTGGCCGCGTGGCCGAGCTCCACGCCCTGCGCGAGCAGGCCGAGCGCGGCCCGAGTGAGAAGGCGACGGCGGCGCAGCACGCCAAGGGGAAGCTGACCGCCCGCGAGCGGATCGCCCTGCTGCTGGACGAGGGGTCGTTCCGCGAGGTCGAGCAGTTGCGCCGGCACCGGGCGACCGGTTTCGGCCTGGAGGAGAAGAAGCCGCACACCGACGGTGTCATCACCGGGTGGGGCACGGTCGAGGGCCGGACGGTCTTCGTCTACGCCCACGACTTCCGGATCTTCGGCGGCGCCCTCGGCGAGGCCCACGCCACCAAGATCCACAAGATCATGGACATGGCCATCGCGGCCGGTGCTCCGCTGGTCTCCCTCAACGACGGCGCCGGCGCCCGTATCCAGGAAGGTGTCTCGGCGCTCGCCGGGTACGGCGGCATCTTCCAGCGCAACACCAAGGCGTCCGGCGTCATCCCGCAGATCAGCGTGATGCTCGGCCCGTGCGCCGGCGGAGCCGCCTACAGCCCCGCGCTGACCGACTTCGTCTTCATGGTCCGCGACACCTCGCAGATGTTCATCACCGGCCCGGACGTCGTCCGCGCCGTCACCGGCGAGGAGATCACGCAGAACGGCCTGGGCGGCGCGGACGTGCACGCCGAGACCTCCGGTGTCTGCCACTTCGCCTACGACGACGAGGAGACCTGCCTCGCCGAGGTCCGCTACCTCCTCTCGCTCCTCCCGCAGAACAACCGGGAGAACCCGCCCACCGCCGAGGCCACCGACCCGGCCGACCGGCGCGGTGACGCCCTCCTCGACCTGGTCCCGGCCGACGGCAACCGGCCCTACGACATGGCCAAGGTCATCGAGGAACTCGTCGACGACGGCGACCACCTGGAGGTCCACGAGCGCTGGGCCCGCAACATCATCTGCACCCTGGCCCGCCTCGACGGCCAGGTCGTGGGCATCGTCGCCAACCAGCCCCAGGCCCTCGCCGGGGTGCTGGACATCGAGGCATCCGAGAAGGCCGCCCGCTTCGTGCAGATGTGCGACGCCTTCAACATCCCGATCGTCACCCTCCTCGACGTCCCGGGCTTCCTGCCCGGCGTCGACCAGGAGCACGGCGGCATCATCCGCCACGGTGCCAAGCTCCTCTACGCCTACTGCAACGCCACCGTGCCGCGGATCTCGCTGATCCTGCGCAAGGCCTACGGCGGCGCCTACATCGTCATGGACTCCCAGTCCATCGGCGCCGACCTCACCTACGCCTGGCCCACCAACGAGATCGCCGTGATGGGCGCCGAGGGCGCCGCCAACGTCATCTTCCGCCGCCAGATCGCGCAGGCCGACGACCCCGAGGCGATGCGCGCGCGCATGGTCAAGGAGTACAAGGCCGAGCTGATGCACCCGTACTACGCGGCCGAGCGCGGCCTCGTGGACGACGTCATCGACCCCGCCGAGACCCGCCAGGTCCTCATCGACTCCCTGGCCATGCTCCGCACCAAGCACGCCGACCTGCCCTCCCGCAAGCACGGCAACCCGCCCCAGTGACGGCCCCCGGGACCGGCGGCGGCCACCTGGCCCCGGTCCCGGTGCGTGCCGCACCGCCCCGCGGACCCACCCGAAGACGAAAGAAGCACCCCATGGCCACACCCACCGTTCCGGCCGGGCCCGAGCAGTTCCTGCGCGTCGAGAAGGGACACGCGGAGCCCGAGGAGCTGGCGGCGATCACCGCCCTGCTGATGGCCCGCGCCGCCGCCGCGCCCGCCCCCGCCGCCCGCCACCGCGGCCGGGACCGGGCCGGCTGGCGCCGCCTGGAGCGCACCCCCGGCTTCCGTGCCCCGCACAGCTGGCAGGGCTGAGCCCCCGCCGCGCCCGCGCGGCACGCCCCGCAGAACCCGACGGCCCCCGTCCCCTCCGGAGAACTCCGGGAAGGGCGGGGGCCGTCGGCGTGTGGAACCGCGAGGCGTGGCGCCGCTAGCGCAGGCGGGCCATGAGGGCGTGTTCGACCAGGGTGATCAGGGCGGACTTGGCGTCGGCGCGGTGGCGCGCGTCGGTGGTGATGATGGGGGCGTCGGGGCCGATCTGGAGGGCTTCGCGTACTTCTTCGGGGGCGTAGGGCTGGTGTCCGTCGAAGCCGTTGAGGGCGATGACGAAGGGGAGGCCGCTGTTTTCGAAGTAGTCGACGGCGGGGAAGCAGTCGGCGAGGCGGCGGGTGTCGACGAGGACGACGGCGCCGATGGCGCCGCGGACGAGGTCGTCCCACATGAACCAGAAGCGGTCCTGTCCGGGGGTGCCGAAGAGGTAGAGGATGAGGTCCTGGTCGAGGGTGATGCGGCCGAAGTCCATGGCGACGGTGGTGGTGGTCTTGTCGCCGGTGTGGGTGAGGTCGTCGATGCCGGCGGATGCGCTGGTCATGACGGCTTCGGTGCGCAGCGGGTTGATCTCCGATACGGCTCCGACGAACGTGGTCTTGCCCACGCCGAAGCCGCCCGCCACCACGATTTTCGCGCTGGTGGTGGAGCGGGCCGCTCCGCCGTTAGAGCTTGCGAAGTCCACTGAGCACCCTTTCGAGCAGTGTCACGTCTGGCTGGCCCCCGGCGTTCTCGTCGCCGCCGGGCTGATGGATGGCGACAAGCCCGGCCTCCGCCAAATCGGCGACAAGGATCCGGGCCACACCAAGAGGTATGGAGAGCAGTGCCGAGATCTCGGCGACCGACTTGATCTCGTGGCACAGGTGGCAGATCCGCTGATGCTCGGGCAGCTGGCCCTGCATCCGGGCGGGATCGGCCGTGGTGTGCACCAGCGCCTCGATGGCGAGCTGGTAGCGGGGCCTGGTCCGGCCGCCGGTCATCGCGTACGGACGGACCAGCGGATTGCCGGAGTTCTGGCCGGAGGCCGACGGCGCCTTCCGCTGCTGCGGAGGCTGCACCGGCTCGATCCGCGGCGCCGGCGGCTGGTGGTACGGCTGCTGCTCGTACGGCTGCTGGTCGTACTGACCCGGGTACTGGCCCGGGTTCTGGTACGGCTGCTGGCCGCCTGGCGCGGAGGGGAAGTCGTACGGGTTCGCGGGCGCGTCCTCGCCCTGCCCCTGAGGCCGGCCCTGGCCGTAGCCATGGGCCCAGTAGGGCTGTGAGCCGTCGGGGGTTGTTGCCACGTCTCCTCCTCCTGCTGTTCCGGGCGCCGTCGTCGGGAGCCGCGTGGCGAAACTTTACGGCCACGCGGCGTTAAAACGTACTGCCTGTCTGTCAGTTGAGAAGGCTTCCCTGGAGCTCAGCCCGCAGATCAGGGGTGAGTACCGTACCCGCCCGGTCCACGAGAAGGGCCATCTCGTACCCAATGAGGCCGATGTCCGCCTCCGGGTGGGCGAGTACCGCGAGGGACGAGCCGTCGGAAATGGACATGATGAAGAGGAATCCCCGCTCCATCTCCACAACTGTCTGATTCACGTCGCCGCCCTCGAAGATCCGGGAGGCCCCGGCGGTGAGGGAGGTCAGACCGGACGCGACAGCGGCGAGCTGGTCGGCGCGGTCGCGGGGGAAGCCTTCGGACATCGCCAGAAGGAGTCCGTCGGCGGAGACCACCACCGTGTGCGACACCCCGGGGGTGTTGTCCACGAAATTGGTGATCAACCAGTTCAGGTTCTGTGCCGCCTGGCTCATCGGGCTCACACTAACGCTCCTGGTTGTAGGTGCTGTCAGGCCCGCGGTGCTGATCCGGCGAAGCCTGGCCGTTCGTGTCACTTCCTGCGGTGCGGCCCCGCTGGACGCCGCGGCGCAGGTTGCTGAGCCTGCCCCGTACGTCCTCGGGATCGCGGGAGACCTGAGGGCCGCCCTGCGGGGTCTGCTCGGCCGTGCCTTCGACCAGGTTGGCCTTCGGCACCCGGCGGGGCAGTCCGGAGGGAGTCGTCCCCCCGGCCTGCGGCCGCGCGAGCTTGCCCGCCTCGTTCCAGCGGTCGTCGTTGGACGAACGCCAGTCGTCGTGGTCGCCGCCGTCCACGGAAAGGTTCCGCTCTCCGGAGGGGGGCTGCGGCGGTATTCGGCCACCCAGCTCGCCCTGCGGGCGGCCCTGCTGCCGGCCCGCCCCACCGGTGGCGCGGCGCGGGAGGCCCGCGTCCGTGACCTCGCCGACGGCACTCGGCGCGGGGCCGGGCCGCTCGAAGCCTGCGCCGCCTCCGTTGGCCCCCTCACTCCCCGGGAAGCCTTCCGCATCCTGGCCGAACTGGGGCGCGTAGCCGTCCGGGTAGCCGTTCTGGCCCTGCCAGTCTCCCTGGGTGCCGCTGTTCCCGGCGTCGTAGCCGGATTCCGCATAGCCCTCGTTGGCGGCGTAACCGGTGTACTGGTCCCGCTGGCCGCCCTGCGAAGCGTCGGCCCCGGGGTAGCCCTGGCCCGGCCAGTCGCCCTCGTAGCCGCCCTGGCCGTCGGGGCCCGCCTGCGGTCCGCCGAAGCCCTGACCGCCGTAGCCGTCGTCGTAACCCTGGCCGGGAACAGGCTGGCGCTCGTCGAATCCGTACTCCTGCGCACCGCCCTGGCCGGGCTCCTCGTCGCGGAAGAGCGGACGGCCGTCGGGCGAGAAACCCGGCTCGTGCTGGGACTCCAGTGCGGCCCGGCGCTCCTCGCGCAGGAGCGAGCGGCCTACCGGGCCGAGCTCCTGGAACTCTCCGTCCCGGTCCGCGCGGTAGCGGTTGTCGTCGAAGCCGAGCTCGGCCGCGGTGCGCAGCGGCGCCACCTCGTGGGCCTGCTGCTCGGGGATGATCGAGGAGACCGTGAACTCGGAGTCCGAGCCTTCCCCGCCACCGCCACCGTGGGTGATCGCGTCCGGGAGCATGACCAGCGAGGTCGTGCCGGCCTGCTCGCCCGAGGGGCGGAGCTGGACGCGGATGCCGTGCCGGTCCGCGAGGCGGCCGACCACGAAGAGGCCCATCCGCTGGGAGACGGCCACGTCCACCGTGGGCGGGTTGGCCAGCTTGTGGTTGATGTCGGCGAAGTCCTCGGCGGTCAGGCCGATGCCCTTGTCGTGGATCTCCACCATGACCCGGCCGTCGGGCAGCCGCGTCGCGGTGACCTTGACCTTGGTCTGCGGCGAGGAGAACGTCGTGGCGTTCTCCAGCAGCTCGGCGAGGAGGTGGACGAGGTCGGTCACGGCACGGCCGTGGATCTCCGCCTCCGGCACACCCGACATCTCGATGCGCTCGTACTGCTCCACCTCGGAGGAGGCGGCGCGGAGCACGTCCACCAGCGGGACCGGCTGGTCCCAGCGGCGGCCCGGCTCCTCACCGGCGAGGACGAGGAGGTTCTCACCGTTGCGGCGCATACGCGTCGCGAGGTGGTCGAGCCTGAAGAGGTTCTCCAGCTGGTCCGGGTCGGCCTCGTTGTTCTCCAGGCCGGTGATCAGCGTCAGCTGGCCCTCGATGAGGGACTGGTTGCGGCGCGAGAGGTTGGTGAAGATCGCGTTGACGTTGCCCCGCAGCAGCGCCTGCTCGGCGGCGAGCCGGACGGCCTCGCGGTGCACCTGGTCGAAAGCGCGGGCGATCTCGCCGATCTCGTCCGTGGAGGTGATCGGGATCGGCTCCACCCGGGTGTCGATCTGGCCCGGGTCGGTCCGCGACAACTGGTCGACCAGGGAGGGCAGCCGCTGCTCGGCCACGCTGAAGGCGGCGCTGCGCAGCTGCCGCATCGAGCGGCCCATCTGCCGGGCCATCATCGCGGCGATGACGAACGCCACGAGCAGGGCCAGGACCACCGCGACACCGGTGATGATCGCGTCGCGCTTGGCGTCCGAGGCGATCTGCGCCGCCTCCTGCACCGCGTTCTCGGCGAGGTCCGACTCGATGGAGCGGTACAGGTCGAACTTGGCGGTCGTCTGCGCCCACCACGCCTCGGGCGTCACGCCCTGCGCGGCCAGGCTCTCCGGCGTGCTCGCCGGGTTGACGATCAGCCCCACGGCCTGCTGGCCGGAGGGCGGCGCGACGTAGCGCTCACCGGCGGCCCGGGCCTCCGAAGCGGCCTCACGGGCCTGCTTCTCGGCCTTCGCCTCCAGCTCCTTCTGCCCCGCGACCAGCTTCTTCTCGTCCGCCTCCATACCGCTGGAGGTGTACTCCTCGATGGCGATGCCCTCGAGGTAGGCGTAACTGCTGAGCGCGATGCGCTGCTTGCCGAGGCTCGCCGCGTCCGGCCCGGGGTTGACCAGCAGGTGCATGCCGAGCGAGCGCTGGAGCGACAGGGCCGCCTTGGTCAGCGAGATGGCGTAGGAGGTGCGCCCGTAGGTGGTGATGTTGCCGGTGCCCAGGCCCAGCTCGTTGGCGAACTCCATCAGCGGGTGCTGGACGGCGACGTAGCCCTCTTCGGTCTCGACGCCCTTGAGCTTCTTGGTGTACGCCGCCTCACGCAGCGGTTCCAGGTTCGGCTCGACGTCGCGGAAGGCGTCCAGGCGGCGCTTGAGTCCGGGCTTGTCCGGCATCGTCCGGACGGCCACGTCGAACTCCTCGCCGGCCGCGTCGGTGGCGGCGCGGGCCTTGACCACCTCGGCGTCGTTCCGCTTGCCCTTGAGGAAGGGCTCGGCGGAGACGTCGCGCTCCTCGATGAGGCGGTTGCCGTAGTTCAGCGCCGCCTCGACGACGCGCGCCGTCTTCTCGGCGTCCTGGGCCTCGCGCCAGGTGTCGATGGAACCCGACACCTGGAAGCTGCCGACCACCAGGCCGACCGCGACCGGCAGCAGGAGAATGGCGTTGAGTCTCGCGGGTACCCGCCAGTTGCGCGGGGAGAAACGATTGCCGCTCCCCTGGGGAGCGGCGGACTCACCCGCGTCCTGAGCGGGAGACGCCGCAGCGCGCTGCGGCGGGGTGAAGTTACCCCGCGACGGCGGTGCGGGGCTCGTCGTGCTTCGCCTCACTCGACCAACAACCTCTCGGCGGCGGCACCCGGGCGGGGCCGCAGTCGTCTCCAGGCCCGTGTGCTACTGGGCAGTTCGACGCATTCCAGCACGTCAGGCGGTGCTCCACCAAACAGCCTGGAGAGCCTTCACGAGAGCCGCCGAGGCGGAGACAACCCGGGCATAAACGGTGAGCGGCGGCAAATGCCCGGGGGGTCGTGCGCGCAGCGGCACGGATCGACCGCGACCCGTGGCGGCACGGTGGCAATTCTCTGTCGAAAACGTTATGAACACAGCGGCGGACCGTGTCCGAGGACACAGCCCGCCGCTGCGAGGTCTTCACACAACTTCCTTGACGGCGACTCTACTTGAGACGGGCCATGAGGGCGTGTTCGACCAGGGTGATCAGGGCGGACTTGGCGTCGGCGCGGTGGCGCGCGTCGGTGGTGATGATGGGGGCGTCGGGGCCGATCTGGAGGGCTTCGCGTACTTCTTCGGGGGCGTAGGGCTGGTGTCCGTCGAAGCCGTTGAGGGCGATGACGAAGGGGAGGCCGCTGTTTTCGAAGTAGTCGACGGCGGGGAAGCAGTCGGCGAGGCGGCGGGTGTCGACGAGGACGACGGCGCCGATGGCGCCGCGGACGAGGTCGTCCCACATGAACCAGAAGCGGTCCTGTCCGGGGGTGCCGAAGAGGTAGAGGATGAGGTCCTGGTCGAGGGTGATGCGGCCGAAGTCCATGGCGACGGTGGTGGTGGTCTTGTCGCCGGTGTGGGTGAGGTCGTCGATGCCGGCGGATGCGCTGGTCATGACGGCTTCGGTGCGCAGCGGGTTGATCTCCGATACGGCTCCGACGAACGTGGTCTTGCCCACGCCGAAGCCGCCCGCCACCACGATTTTCGCGCTGGTGGTGGAGCGGGCCGCTCCGCCGTTAGAGCTTGCGAAGTCCACTGAGCACCCTTTCGAGCAGTGTCACGTCTGGCTGGCCCCCGGCGTTCTCGTCGCCGCCGGGCTGATGGATGGCGACAAGCCCGGCCTCCGCCAAATCGGCGACAAGGATCCGGGCCACACCAAGAGGCATCGACAGCAGGGCCGACACCTCCGCCACCGACTTGACCTCGCGGCAGAGGTGGCAGATCCGCTGATGCTCGGGAAGCAGCCCCTGCAACTGCGCCGGGTCGGCCGTGGTGCTGATCAGTGCCTCGATGGCGAGCTGGTAGCGGGGCCTGGTCCGGCCGCCGGTCATCGCGTACGGACGGACCAGCGGTTGGTCACCCTCCTCGCCGTACGAGGCATGCTGGGAAGCTCCGTACGGGTCGTGAGAGGGACTGGGCGGGGTCATGAATCCTCCGGGCGGGACAGCAAGGGGTCTGCGTGCCGTCTGACTGGGCCGGCGGTGGGGGGAAGGCGAAGCGGCCGGGCTGATGATGATCGGACGGTGGTACGGCCGTACGTCGTGCGGGTCGGGCTAGTGGAGCAGGCTCCCCTGGAGCTCGGCGCGCAGGTCCGGCGTGAGCACGGCCCCCGCGCGGTCGACCAGCAGGGCCATCTCGTAGCCGACCAGGCCGATGTCGCACTCCGGGTGCGCCAGCACCGCGAGGGACGAACCGTCCGAGACCGACATGATGAAGAGGAAGCCGCGCTCCATCTCGACCACGGTCTGGTTGACCGGGCCGCCCTCGAAGATCCGGGACGCCCCGGCGGTCAGCGAGGTCAGACCCGACGCGACAGCGGCGAGCTGGTCGGCACGGTCACGCGGGAAGCCTTCGGACATCGCCAGAAGGAGTCCGTCGGCGGAGACCACCACCGTGTGCGACACCCCAGGGGTGTTGTCCACGAAATTGGTGATCAACCAGTTCAGATTCTGTGCCGCCTGGCTCATCGGACTCAACTAACGCTCCTGCTGGTGAGAGGGGCCGGGGTAACCACCGGTCCGGGAGCCGTCGCCCTGCGGCGCGCCCCCCTGACCACTCTGGTAGCGACCCTGCTGGATGCCCCGACGGAGATTGGTCAGCCGGCCGCGCACGTCGTCGGGGGCGCGCGAGACCTGAGGACCGGTGGGGTGCTGCTGCTGCTCGGCCGTACCCGGCACGAGGTTGGCCTTGGGGACCCGGCGCGGCAGACCGGAGGTGGTGACGCCGCCCGCGGAGGGCTGGCGTACCCGCTCGGCCTGCTTGACCAGTTCGTCGTTGGGCGAGGCCCGCCACGAGCTGGCCACCGGCGCCGCCGGACGCCGCTGCGGCGCGGGCTCCGGGGCCTGCTGCCGCAGGGGCTCCGGGCGCTGCTGCTGCGGGGCCGGCGCGGGCTCCGGGGCCTGCTGCTGCCCCGGGCCGGCCTGCGGCTCGCCGCCCTGACCGCGGAACCAGTTGGTCTCCAGCGTGTCGTAGAGCGGGGTGCCGCCGTCACCGCGGCCCGACGGGGGCAGGTCGCCCTGCCCGCCGTGCGGCTGCTGCGGCAGACCCGGGCCGCCGGACCGCTGCGCGCCCTGGCCGGAGCCGTACGCGTCGTAGCCCTGCTGGCCCTGCTGCTCCTGGGCGGCGTAACCGCCCTGGTAGTCCTGGTAGCCGCCGTCCTGGTAGCCGCCCTGCGCGCCCTGCTGCTGCGCCGGGACCGCCGGGAACTGGGAGGTGGCGCCCGGGCCCGAGAGCTCGTCGTACGGAGCCTGGCCGGCCTGGCCCTGCTCGTACCCCGGCGCCGGGAACTGGCCCGTCGCGGAGGGGCCGTACGCGTCCTGGCCGCCCTGGTGCTGCTCGCGCACCGCGGGGAACTGCCCCGTGGAGCCCGGGCCCTGCTGCTCGGAGACGGCCGGGAACTGCGCCGTGGCGTCCGGCTCGTCGTGGCCGCGCGGGGCGTCGTGCGCCGCCGCGTGCTCGTTCGACCAGCTCGGCCGCGACGGCTCGCCGCCCGGCGCCGCGGGCAGCTCGGCCCGGGGACCGCTCGGCGGGAGCTGGCCGCCGCCGGAGCGCGGGGGAAGCTGCGGCCTGCGGCGGCCGTCGGCACGCCGGCCCGGCCCGGTCGGCGGGACCGCGCCGAGGCTGTCCGCCCCGGTACCGTCCTGCCGCTGTACCGGTATCTGCGGCCGCTGGTCACCCTGGCCCGAAGCCGGGAACGGGGCCTCGCCGGGGCCGCCCTGGCGGGGGCCGCGGTCGGCCGGACGGTCCTGCGGGCCGCCCTGGCCGCCGCCGAAGAGGCTGCCGGCGCCGCCCTGGCCGCCGGAGGCCGGGCCCGCGCCGAAGAGGTTGGTGGAGCCGCCGCCCTGCTGGGGGGCGTCGCCGCGCATCGCCGCGCCGGGCTCGCGCCCGGGCAGCGCCGCACGCGGCGAGGAGGAGCCGACCTGGCCGCGGGCCTGGCCCGCGCCGAGCTGGCCGCCGGGGCCACCGGGACCGCCGGGACGGCGGCCGCCGGGAACACCCTGCGGGCCCGGGGCGGCGCCCTTCTTCGGCGGAACCTTCTTGCCGCCCTGGGCGACGTCGACCGGGAGCATGACCAGCGCGGTCGTACCACCCGAGTCGGAGGGGCGCAGCTGGATGCGGATGCCGTGGCGCTGCGAGAGGCGGCCGACCACGAACAGACCCATGCGGCGCGAGACCGAGACGTCCACCGTCGGCGGCTGCGCGAGCCGCTCGTTGATCGCGGAGAGGTCCTCGGGGGAGAGGCCGATACCCGTGTCGTGGATCTCGATCAGCACCCGCCCGTCGGGCAGCGCGTGACCGGTGACCTTGACCTTGGTCTGCGGGGAGGAGAACGACGTGGCGTTCTCCAGCAGCTCGGCGAGGAGGTGCACGAGGTCGTTGACGACACGGCCGGCGACGTCGGTGGCGGGCACCGAGGCCAGCTCGATGCGCTCGTACTGCTCCACCTCGGAGGCGGCGGCGCGGAGCACGTCGACCAGCGGGACGGGGCGCGTCCACCGGCGGCCCGGCTCCTCGCCGGCGAGGACCAGGAGGTTCTCACCGTTACGGCGCATGCGGGTCGCGAGGTGGTCGAGCTTGAAGAGCGAGGAGAGCTGGTCCGGGTCGGCCTCGCGGGACTCCAGTTCGGAGATGAGCGAGAGCTGACGCTGGATCAGGCCCTGGCTGCGGCGCGAGAGGTTGGTGAACATCGCGTTGACGTTGCCGCGCAGCAGCGCCTGGTCGGCGGCGAGGCGGACCGCCTCGCGGTGCACGTCGTCGAAGGCCGCGGCCACCTTGCCGATCTCGTCGCGGGAGTGCACACCCACGGACTCCACCGAGGTGTCGACGTCCTGCGGGTCCGACTCGGAGAGCTGCTGGACCAGCTCGGGCAGCCGCTCCTGGGCGACCTTGGTCGCGGTGTCCTGGAGGCGGCGCAGCGAGCGGATCATCGACCGGGAGACCACGAAGGCGCCGACCAGCGACACCCCGAGGACCAGCAGGATCAGCGCACCGTTGATGTACGCGTCGCGCTCGGCCTCGTTGCGCAGCTCACGGGCCTTCTGCTCCATCTCGGTGAGCAGCGTGGTCTCGATGCGCTGCATCTGGTCGAGCTCGGCGGAGGCGTCGTCGAGCCAGTCGCGGTACGAGCGCTTGTCCAGCATCCGCATGCCGTTGGGCTCGGTCAGCACGCGCTTGGCGTAGGCGTTGGCCTCGGTGATCGTCGCGTTGTTGCTCAGCGGCTTCAGCAGGGTCTCGGCGTTGCCGTCGTAGACGCCGCCGAGGATGGCGAGGGAGCCTTCCTCGTTCTTGAAGGCGTTGGAGCCGTAGCGCCGGTCGGTCTCGGAGAGCTCGCCGTAGGCGCGGTCGTTGGGCGGCAGGGCGGCGGCGATCACGGCGCGCTGGACCGAGGCGTACTCCTTGGCGGAGGAGAAGGCCGCGAGCGCGCGGGTGCGCTGGATCATGTCCGGGTTGCTGGTCGCCTGCGCCATGTCGGTCGACAGGTCGAGCAGCTGCTCGACGAGCTGGCTGTACGCGTCGATCGTCTGGGAGACGGACTGGTCGTCCTGGTACGCCTCCTTGCGGACGTCACCGAGCGTGTAGAGCTGGCTGGTGATCTGCCGGACGTTGCTGCGGACGCCGTCGAGGGCCTGCTCGTCCGCGCTCTCCAGGTCACGGGTGCCCTCCAGGAACACCTGCCGGGCGCGGTCGGTGTTCTCCCGGTGGCTGCGAACGTCGTAGTCGGTCGCCTTGCCGCCGTGGGTGAGCGGGCCGGCCGACTGGTCGCGCTCGTTCTGCAGCGCGGTCGCCAGGCGGGTGGCGTGCTTGGTCATCTCGGTGAGCAGCTTCATGTTGTCGAGCTGCTCGATCTCGTCCATGGACGAGTTGATACGCATCGCGCCGAGCGAGGTGGCCGCGACCACGGGCAGCGTCAGCAGCGCCACCAGGCGCGTACTGATGCGCCAGTTGCGCAGCGCTATTCGCGAGCCGGGACCGGTGGGAGCCTTCGGCTTGGCCGGGCTCTCGCCGGCCTTCTCCGCCGCTCCGTCCTGGGAGGTGGAGGCGGTGGGGGAGCCGCCCGCACGCTCCTTGTCCCGGCCCTTGGCGGGGCCGGTGTTCCGGGCGTGCTGGGTCGACTGGCCGCGGTCACTCCCGCCGCGCGGCTCGGATTCGGCCGCAGCGCTGCCATCCCTCTTGAAACGTCCCTGCACTGGCGTCGCAACCTCTGGACCAGGCGTTCCGCCGCTGCATGCGGTGGAACGGAGTCGATTCGGGGGGCCTTTTCCGATGGGTACCGGGCCCCAGGTGGTCGTGATGGACCGGCGCGTCCTCCCCTTTCACCGCCACGCGGCGCTGTTGCGCCCCCTGCGCGCCGACCGTTTCGAGCGGCGGTCCGGGGAATTCCAGCACAGTGCAGGATCTCCAACAAGGCCCGTGGGTAACCCCGAGACACAGGTGACCGGATGTGAGCACGACATCACCAACGGTGGGAACGGATCCGCAACATAACGGACTTTTGCTGACGAGGCGCAAGGTCTCGGCGCGTCGCGTCCGGCTGTCCCAGTCGCCATGATCGGGAGCGGAATGAGGGCTTCGGCGGTGCATTGTCCGTTTCCCCGCCTCGAACAAGCGGTCCGAACTGTCCTCATTGTCCCGCCTTTCGTGAGCAAACTCACATGAAGATCATGGCTCCTTCTCGACTTTGCGGGGGATGTGCATGTTTAGCCTGACGCTTTACTGGGATGACGCGTCCGGAACGCGAACCGGCCCCGGCCCACCCCTCCCAGGGGCGCCGCCCTCACCCTCCGGCCCGCGCCCCGGCGCACCGCGACGCACCCCGCCCCGAGCGGCGGACGCCACCCGCGACCGGCCGCCGCCCCGGCCGGCCAGGACCCCACGACCGGCCGGCACCACCACCGGCACCACCTCGACGCAGACAAGGGCCACAGCAGCAGATGACCACCACCCCGGCGCCCCGCACCACCGCCAACCCCCGCCGCACCACGCTGGCCCGCCTCACCGACGCCGCCGCGCTGGGCTGGCCCGCCGTCCGCCCCGACGCGGGCCCGCTGCCCGCCGTGACGGCCAACCCGCGCCGCACCCTGCTGATGACCACCCCCGCCGTCACCGGTGTCACCTACGGCGCGAAGCTCCCCGGCCGGACCGCCAACCCGGTGCGCACCATCCTCATGACCGCCCCGGCGCCCCGCACCGCCGCGCCCGCACCGGCGGCCGCCGCCGCCGAGTAGCCACCCGCTCCGGCGCCCCGCACACCTCGCGCCCCGTGCCCCGGGCCCGCTCCGCGCGGTCCGGGGCACGGGGCGCGTTAGCCTGGGGTGTCCGACTTCAGCAGCGTCAGCAGTAGCAGAGGGGCAGCCGCAACCCGTGCGCATCGCCAGGTTCTCCATCGACGGCAATGTCGCCTTCGGGGCGGTCGAGGGTGACAGCCCCGACAGCCTCGTCCTCGACATCATCAAGGGCATCCCGTTCGCCGACTTCGAGCTCTCCGGCACCAAGGTGCCCGTGGACAAGGTCCGGCTCCTGCCGCCCGTCCTCCCCAACAAGGTCGTGGCCATCGGGCGCAACTACGCGGAGCACGCCAAGGAGATGGGCGGCGGCGTCCCCGACGTCCCTGTCACCTTCTTCAAGCCGTCGACCTCCGTGATCGGCCCCGGCGACCCCATCGCGTACCCCTCCTTCACCGAGGAGCTGCACCACGAGGCGGAGCTGGCGGTCGTCATCGGCCGGATGTGCCGCGAGGTGCCCCGCGAGCGCGCCCGCGACGTGATCCTCGGCTACACCTGCGCCAACGACGTCACCGCCCGCGACGTGCAGCGCCGCGAGGACCAGTGGGCCCGCGCCAAGGGCTTCGACAGCTCCTGCCCGCTCGGCCCGTGGATCGAGACCGACGTCGAGCCGGACGACCTCACCATCCAGTGCACGGTCAACGGCGTCCAACGCCAGCTCGGCCGTACCAGCGACATGGTCCGCTCCGTCGAGGAGCTGATCGTGCACATCACCGAGGCCATGACCCTGCTCCCGGGCGACGTCATCCTCACGGGCACCCCGGCAGGCGTCGGGCCGCTCACCGTCGGCGACGAAGTCGCCGTCTCCATCGAAGGCATCGGCACTCTCACCAACAAGGTGATCAAGCGTGGCTAGCGCAGCAACCCCCTCCTCCCCGGTCCGCGTACGGTTCTGCCCGTCGCCCACCGGCAACCCGCACGTCGGACTCGTCCGCACCGCCCTCTTCAACTGGGCCTACGCCCGCCACACCGGCGGCACCATGGTCTTCCGCATCGAGGACACCGACGCCGCCCGCGACTCCGAGGAGTCGTACCAGCAGCTCCTGGACTCCATGCGCTGGCTCGGCCTCGACTGGGACGAGGGCCCCGAGATCGGCGGCCCGCACGCCCCGTACCGCCAGTCGCAGCGCATGGACCTCTACAAGGACGTCGCCGAGCGCCTGGTCGCCGAGGGGTACGCCTACCCCTGCTACTGCACCACCGAGGAACTGGAGGGGCGCCGCGACGCCGCCCGCGCCGCCGGCCGCCCCTCCGGGTACGACGGCCACTGCCGCGACCTCACCGCCGAGCAGAAGGCGGCGTACGAGGCCGAGGGCCGCAGCCACATCATCCGGTTCCGGATGCCCGACGAGGCCATCACCTTCACCGACCTGGTCCGCGGCGAGCTCACCTTCCAGCCGGAGAACGTCCCCGACTACGGCATCGTCCGGGCCAACGGCGCCCCGCTGTACACGCTGGTCAACCCGGTCGACGACGCCCTGATGGAGATCACCCACGTCCTGCGCGGCGAGGACCTGCTCTCCTCCACCCCCCGCCAGGTCGCCCTCTACCAGGCCCTGGCCAAGCTCGGCATCGCCCAGCAGGTCCCGGCCTTCGGCCACCTGCCGTACGTGATGGGCGAGGGCAACAAGAAGCTCTCCAAGCGCGACCCGCAGGCCTCGCTCAACCTCTACCGCGAGCGCGGCTTCCTCCCCGAGGGCCTGCTGAACTACCTCTCGCTGCTCGGCTGGTCCTTCTCCGCCGACCAGGACGTGTTCACCGTTCCCGAGATGGTCGCCAAGTTCGACATCGCGGACGTCAACGCCAACCCGGCCCGCTTCGACCTCAAGAAGGCCGAGGCGATCAACGCCGACCACATCCGGATGCTCGACGCCGCCGCCTTCGCCGAGGCGTGCGCCCCGTGGCTGGTCGCCCCGTACGCCCCCTGGGCGCCCGAGGACTTCGACCAGGCGGTCTTCGACACCATCGCGCCGTACGCCCAGACCCGCCTGACGGTGCTCTCCGACATCACGGCCAACGTCGACTTCCTCTTCCTCAAGGAGCCGGTCTTCGACGAGGCGTCCTGGACCAAGGCGATGAAGGGCGACCCGCTGGCCCTGCTGACCACCGCCCGGGAGAACCTCCAGGGCGCCGACTGGACCAGCGCCGAGGCCCTCAAGGACGCCGTCCTGAAGGCGGGCGAGGCGCACGGCCTCAAGCTCGGCAAGGCGCAGGCCCCGGTCCGCGTCGCGGTCACCGGCCGCACCGTCGGCCTGCCGCTCTTCGAGTCCCTCCAGATCCTCGGCAAGGACGCCTCCCTCGCCCGGATCGACGCGGCCATGGCGAAGCTCACCGTGTAACAGCGCTCCGTACGCCCGTGGGGGCGGTGGCCGGGCCGGCCACCGCCCCCACGGGCGTTTCCGCGCCCCTGGCCGCGGCCGCCCGCCGGAGTTAGATTTCGTCCCATGGGGAGCAGCCGGATCCAGGCCGTGGTGTGGGACGTCGACGACACCCTCTTCGACTACGGAAGCGCCGACCTCGCCGGTATGCGCGCCCACCTCGCCGTCGAGGGACTGCTGGAGGAGCACGGTGGCGAGCAGGCCGCCCTCGCCCGCTGGAAGAGCGTCTCGGTGACCCACTGGCGCCGCTTCGTGTCGGGCGAGACCGACTTCGAGGGGCACCGCCGCGACCGGGTCAGGGAATTCCTCGGCACCACCACCCTCACCGAGACCCAGGCCACCGCCTGGTGGGAGCGGTACGTCGCGCACTACGAGAGCGCCTGGTCGCTCTTCCCCGACGCCGCGGCGGCCCTCACCGCCGTCGCCGGCGTCTGCCGGCAGGCCGTCCTCTCCAACGCAAGCCTCCTGGTCCAGGAGCGCAAGCTCTCCACCCTCGGCGTCCGCGACCACTTCGAGAGCGTCGTCTGCGCCGTCGAGCTGGGCATCGCCAAGCCCGAGGCCGGCGCCTTCCTGCACGTCTGCGAGGCGCTGGGCCTCGCCCCCGCCCAGGTGGCGTACGTCGGCGACGACCGCGAGGTGGACGGCGTCGGCGCCCGGGACGCCGGGCTGCGCTCCATCTGGGTCGACCGGGACGGCACCCGGGGCCGCGCCCCCGAGGGGGTCGAGCGGATCACCGGGCTGGCCGAGCTCCCGGTGCTGCTGACCGGGCAAACCCGTTTTGGAGCCCGGTCCACCTTCGGGTAATGTTCTTCCTGCGCCGCCCGGGCGGGCCGAAAGGCCGAAGGGAAGCGCACACCGAAGGAAAACCCCCATCGGGGGTTGAATTTTGGTGGGCTATGGTGTAATTGGCAGCACGACTGATTCTGGTTCAGTTAGTCTAGGTTCGAGTCCTGGTAGCCCAGCTC